>JAFMJK010000160.1 GCA_017853515.1 Chthoniobacterales bacterium
GATCAGGTCGCCGAAGAGCGGGAGCCGGAGTTTGATGGCGTCGACCACCTCCCGCCCCTTCGTCGTCTTGGCTGCCACGTTGTAGGCCACAATGACAACAACGACAAACAGAGCGATGGTAAAGAAGTTGCTTTGGACCACTTCACTGAAGCCGATGACGAACTGCGTGAGCGCCGGCAGCGGCCGCCCCTGCAGCATGTCGTCGAAGATCTCTTTGAACTTGGGAACAATATAGACGAGGAGAAACGCCATGATGGCAACGGCGATGATCAGCACGATGATCGGATAGAACATCGCGGAAACCACTTTGTTCTTGAGCTTCTGAGCCTTCTCTTGGAAGTCGGCCAAACGGACAAGCACCAGCTCCATCACGCCGCCCAACTCGCCCGCTTTGACCATGTTGACGTAAAGCTTGTTGAAAATTCTCGGATGCTGCGAAAGCGCGTCGGAGAAGGTGCTGCCGCCCGTCACGGTGTCGCCGAGTTTGCCCACCGTTTTGCGCATGACCGGATCGGGCTCCTGCTTCCCCAAGACAGTCAGGTCGCGCAGGAGCGGGAGGCCTGAGTCGATGAGAGTGGCCAGTTGGCGCGTGAAGATCATCAGCGTCTTGGGCTTGACCGTCTTGCGCTCGAGGAAAGGGATGCTGATGTTGACGTCTTTTTTCGCCCCCGGAGTTTTGGCCGCCTTGGGCGCTTTGGCCGCTTTGGCTTTGCCCGCCGGCATCACGCTGGTCGGATAGTAACCGGATTGCCGCAAGGCCTGGATGGCTTCCTGCTCGCTCGCCGCATCCATGGTATCCCGAACTTCCTGCCCGCGGGCATCAAGGGCGGTGTAGGCGAAACTTGGCATGGCGGGGAGCGGGTTCGGCGGGAGTCAGTAGGGATAATGCCACGCACAGCTGAAGCGTGAAGCAAAAACCGAGCGGTTACGCGCGCACGAACGGATTCGATTTCTTCTCCTCGCCCACGGTCGTCGCCGGTCCGTGGCCCGGCAACACGGTGGTGGCGTCCGGCAACACGAAAATCTTTTCACGGATCCCCCGCTGGAGGAGCCCGGCGTCGCCGCCGGGCAGGTCCCACCGCCCCACTCCTCCGCGGAACAACACATCGCCGCCGACCAGCACGCCCTCGTCGGGAGAATAGAAGCACAGACTGCCGGGGCAATGGCCCGGCACTTCGAGCACATCGAGCGGCCAGCCGAGAAAATCCTGCCCGGCCCCCTCGCGGAGCGTCCCGCTGACTTGCGCAGCGCGCGTGCGGAAGGGAAATCCCTGGCGCACGAAAAAATCCTCCTCGGAAACCATGGGAACAGTCGCCTCGTGGCAGAGCAAAGGACAACCATGCCGCGCGCAGACCGCCGCGGCGTCCGTGGTGTGGTCCCAATGCCCGTGGGTCAGCACGAGCAGCCCCACTTTCTCTCCCGCAAAGGCCTCGTCCGCTCCCTCGGGCGCATCGAAAAGAATCAAGCCGCCCGGCGTTTCCGCGGCAAAGCAGTTTGTCTCGTAGGGTCCTCCGGTGAAAGTTTTGAACCTCATGGCCTCCAGTAGGTCCAAGGTAGGGAACTCATTTTCCTTGCGCAACCCGTGTTTCAAGGCAACCAGTTATAACTTCATGGCTTCACGCACATTACCGCGTCTCATTCTCGCCCACCTTCTTGCCGCGTGCGCTTTGGCCGCCGGAACACCCTCCGCCGCAGCCGCAGCCGACGACAAAATGGGTGAAATCGCCGCCACGGTGGCGCACACCTTGGAAAACGCGCATTACAACCGCCAGCAACTCGGCGGAGAGGTCGAGCCCGGCGTGACCCAAGCCCGGAGAGCCCTGGACCGCTACTTCACCCTTCTCGACTACAACCGTCTTTTCTTCACGCAGGAAGACATCGACGGTTTCGTGGCCAAGCACGGCGACTCCCTCCACGACGACATTCTGTTGCGCAACCTAGACCCCGCCTACGACATTTACGACCGGTTCCTCGACCGCGTGGAAGACCGGGTCGCCAAAATACGCGTCCTGCTCGAGAAGGATTACGACTTCACGAGCGAACGCACCGCGCAACTCAACCGCGACGACGAACCGTGGCCCGCCAACGAGGCCGAGGCCGACCGCATTTGGTCCGCCCGAATCGAAGCCGAACTCCTCCAAGCCATCATCGCCGACCAAGCCCTGGAGGAAGCCGCGGCCAAGAAGAAGAAGGAGGAGTCGGCCGCCGCGGAGCAGGCGAAACCCGAACCGGCGGAAAACACCGCGGCGCGCCTGCCCAAGCGCACGCCCAAAGAGACGGTGATGAAGCGCTACGAGCGCCTGCTCAAGTCACTGCGGGACGAAACCCGTGAAGATCAGGCCAGCACATTCCTTTCCGCCCTCGCCCAAAGCTACGACCCGCATTCCGAATACATGAGCCAGCGCGCCCTGGACAATTTCAACATCCAGATGGGCCTCTCGCTGTTCGGCATCGGCGCCGAACTCCGCAGCGAGGACGGCTACGCCAAGATCCAGCGGCTCGTGCCCGGCGGACCGGCCGAGCGCGGTGGCGATCTCAAGGTCAACGACCGCATTGTCGCCGTGGCCCAAGGCGATGGGGAATACGAGGACGTTGTCGACATGAAGCTCGACAAAGTGGTCGAGAAAATCCGCGGCAAGAAAGGAACTGTGGTCCGCCTGCAAGTGCTGTCCGCCGATTCTCCCGACCCCTCGAAAGTCGATGTCATCACCATCGTGCGCGACGAAGTCAAACTGAAGGACGAAGAAGCCAAAGCGCAGGTCATCGAGGCGAAAAATCCGGAAGGCGGCGACGCGAAGATCGGATGGATCACCCTGCCCAGCTTCTACGCGAACATGGACCGCAACGCCGGCGGTTCGGCCAAAAGCACCACCAAGGATGTGGCCGCGTTGCTCAAACGCCTCAAGCGCGAAGGCATCGAAGGGCTTGTCGTCGACCTGCGCCGCGACAGCGGAGGGTCACTCGATGAAGCAGTCCGCCTGACCGGTCTTTTCATCGACCGCGGCCCCGTGGTGCAAGCCAAGGCCACCGATGGCACGATTGCCCCGATGAATGATCCGGACCCGGGAGTTCTGTGGGACGGTCCTCTCATCGTTCTCATGAATCGCCTCAGCGCGTCGGCCAGCGAAATTTTCGCCGCGGCCCTGCAGGATTACGGTCGTGCCGTCATCGTCGGGGACACGCAAAGTTTCGGCAAAGGCACGGTGCAGACACTGCTCGAGGTCGATCGATTCATGCCGACCTTCGCGCGGAACGGAAAATCCGGCGCGGTCAAACTGACCATCCAGAAATTTTACCGCGTCAAAGGCGGCTCGACCCAGTTGCAGGGCGTCGCCTCAGACATCGTTCTGCCTTCCCTCACCGACCAGGAAGACTTCGGCGAGGGTGCGTTGGATTTTCCTCTCGGCTACGACGAAGTTCCCGCCCGCGAATTCCGCCCGGCCGGCAATGTCGCCGCGCTCATCCCTCGCCTGCGGGAGCAGAGCAAGGCGCGCGTGTCTTCCGATCGCGAGTTCGGTTACATCAGTGAAGACCGCGAGCGCTTGCGGAAACAAAAGGAAGAAAACGCCATCACACTGAACAAAAGCGAGCGCCTCGCCGAAATCGCCGAGGACAAAGGACGCCGCGAGGCCCGCAACGAGGTGCGAAAGAAGGCCGGCAACCACGCCTTTGCCGCGCTGGAGGTCACCCTCGACACAGTAGACGCCCCGCAACTGCAGAAAGTCGCTTTGGACAAGCCGCCCAAACGCTCCTCGCTCGAAGAGTTGACCGACGAGGAGGATCCGACCAAGCCCGCCGGGGAAGAAGTGTATGTCGACCCCGTGCGCGATGAGACGCTGCGCATCATGCAGGACCTTGTCCGCTCGCAAGGCCCCACGCCGGTGACCGCCCGTGCCGAGCCCGGATCTTGAGCGGCATTGCCGCGGGAATGGACAAGACTTTGCGCATCGGTTAACACCATCCACATGAGAATTATTCTCCTGACCTTGGCAGCCTGTCTCACAATTGCGGGATTGGCCGGTTGCAACACCATGCGCGGAATCGGCGAAGACATCAGCGCGCTCGGACGCTCGCTCTCGAACTCCGCGAGCACGGGCAGTTCGCACTGAACTTCGCTCGACACCCCGGCCACTCGGCCGCTAGTCTGACCGGTGATATGGATAAACTCCTCCTCACCCTAGTCGGAGCCGCCCTGCTGGTCGGCTTGAGTGCTTGCAACACCGTGAGCGGCGTCGGCCAAGACGTCAGCGCTGTCGGACGTGATGTCTCCGCAGGCGCCCAAGGCGTCGAAAACGCCATCCGCGACAACTGATCGGTTCGACACAGCCGCCAAAGCGGCGCTAATCTCCCCTGGCAATGCTCCCGTAGCTCAGGGGATAGAGCAGCGGATTTCTAATCCGTTGGTCGGAAGTTCGAATCTTCCCGGGAGCGCTTCAGACCGAAAACGAAGTGGACAGGTGCCGCGGTCTGGAAGGGCGGCGCCCACCTTTCCGTCCGAAGGCGGTATCGGTCGACCTCAAGCCCCGGGACCATCCTCGCGAAGGGTGAAAACATCGACCGCATCCTTCTTGCCCCGAACAATCACCTCCCCCAGAGGCGTGAACCAATCGGCGAGCCCGGAGGCAAGCACGGTCGATCCGGCGACAACCGGAGAAACACCGAAGCGTTTTGTCTCATCCTGCAATCGGGCAGCAAGATTCACCGTGTCCCCGATCACGGTGTAATTGTGCCGCGAAACCGACCCCATGAGACCGGCGACGACCGTGCCGCTGGCAACTCCTATCCCCGTTTCGAGACGTGGAAGGTTTTTTTGCAGGCGGTTCTCGTTGTAAACACGCATGACCCGTCCGATGGCACACGCGCACTTCACAGCGTGGGCCGCGTGATCGCCGTCGACCACGGGCGCACCAAACACGGCCATGACCGCGTCACCTATGTATTTGTCGACCACCCCGCCATGGTCCTCGATGACGCGCGTCAATTCGGTGAAGTAAGCATTCAAAAGTTCGAGAAGTTCGGAAGGTTGCGCTGACTCGCCCAGAGACGTGAAACCGCGGATGTCCGTGAACAGTATGGTAGCCTCGCGTTCCTCGCCCCCAAGAGCCGCCGGGCGCCGGAGGAGTTCGGCCGCGACTTCGGGAGACACGTTGCGGCCGAGCAGATCGCGCACCTTGTCCCGCTCGACCAAGCCGCGGGTCATGCCATTGA
>JAFMJK010000161.1 GCA_017853515.1 Chthoniobacterales bacterium
TCGAGCGTCAACGCGACGTCGAGCATGCCGACACGGGAGCAAACGGAACGTCTGCGCGCCTCCGGTTTGTTCGGCGAAGTGGCTTGCGGCTTCTGGAAAGAAAAACCCGGACTGCGCGAGGCGCTCGACTCGCTGACCAAGCCCGAGGTCTTCATCGTGCCGAACTTCACCGTCGAAGGGTATTTTGTGCGCAACGTCATCCCGAAGGAACTGGATCTGACCGGGCCGGTGACGCGGCGCGAGAGCGGACAAGTCTTGCGCTTGTGTTTGCCGGTGGGGGGACATCCGCGCATGACCGAAGTGCTGCTCCATCGCGCGCGCGAGGTGGCGCCGGAGGTTGATTTTGCGCAAGCCGCGCTGCTTGTCCTTGGTCACGGCACGCCGCTCGACACACGCAGTTCGGAAGCGGTCGAAGCGCAGGTTGCCGAGATACGCGGCCGCGGGATTTTCGCCGAAGTGCACGGCGCGTTCATGGAAACACCACCGAAGATCGAGGATTGGCGCAAACTCACCGCGTGTCGCGATGTCATCGCCGTTCCTTTCTTTATCGCCGACGGACTGCACAGCGACGACGACATCCCGGAATTGCTCGGCATTGCGGGCGAGGGGACGGCCGGTGAGCGCGAGCGCAAGAACCCGCATTTGCTCGACGGGCGGCGTCTTTACTACTCGCGTGCCGTCGGGACGGACCCGGGGATGGTGGAGGTCATCCTTGATCAGGTGCACTCGTGGGAACTGTGCGCCAAGGGGATGCCCCGAAACGGGCAGACAAACGCCGGTGCGGTGTGATAGGCATATCGCATGGTTACGAAGCTTCTCCACACCCGCTATCGCGTGAATGACCTCGAAAAGACGGTCAATTTCTACAAGGACGTCCTCGGTTTGGAGGAAATCCGCCGCCACAAATCGCCCCGCGGATCGGAGTTGGTCTTCCTCAAGACGCCGGGCAGCGAGGAACTGATCGAGATTTGCTCCTATCCGGCGAGCGGACCGGTGGTGGTCGGCCCCGACCTCACGCATCTCGCCTTCGAGGTCGACGATCTTGGGGCCTTCGCCAAACAGGCGGCGGCCAAGGGCTATCCCCTGTCCGACGGACCGACCACATCGACGAGCGGTTCCGTCTTCGCCTTCATCGATGCGCCGGAAGGCTACGAGATCGAGCTGATCCAGGCGCCGAAATAAGCGCGCGTTTTATGGAATTCGATTGGCTCGAGGTTTCCTTCGATTTGAAGGCGCTCACGCCGAAGGCGATCGAGGAGTCTTTCGAAGATCCCTTCAGTCTTCGTTTGTTGCCCGACACGGATTCGGCCGAGGCGCGTTATTTCAATCTCGGCCGCACCGCCGATGGCACGGGTATCTTCAGTGTCTTCTGGACCGACGGGAAATCTTTCCGCGTCATTGCCGCGCGGCGCATGACGCGCGACGAAGAAAACTTCTTCGACCGCAAAAACGATGAGTGACGGAACGGAAAATCTGCGCGTCCTGCGCTCGTGGTCCGAGGTGCCGGAATTCGATTCGCCGCACGCCGAGTCCGGGTTCTGGCTCAAACACAGCCTCGATCCCAAGCTGATGAACGGTTCGATCCTCAAGGGCGACGCGCGCGAGTCTGCCACCGTGACCCTGCGGTTCGACCCGCGGATGCTGGCGCGGATCAAGCGCGTGGCGCGGTCGCGTTATTTGAATTACCAAAGCATGATCAAGCAGTGGCTGGCCGAGCGGTTGGAAAAAGAAGGATAACACCACAGAGAGCGCAGAGCGCACGGAGGAGAGGAAAAAATGGTTCAGAATTGAGGTGATGAGGTGTAGCGGCGGACTATGTCCGTCGGTGCCTTACCTTATCGTCTGCATGTTCCGGCGGTCATAGACCGCCGCTACAATCTGGGGTATAAGCAACAATCTCCCTATGAACATCGGCGTCCCCCGCGAAATCAAAAAGCAGGAGCACCGCGTCGCGCTCTTGCCGGCGACCGCCTACCAACTAGTCAAACGCGGGCACCGCGTGCTGGTGGAAAAAGGTGCGGGGGCCGGTTGTGGCTACCCCGACGCCGAATACGTGGCGGCCGGCGCGACCATGGTCGACACGCACGCCGCGGCGTTCGATGCCGACCTGGTGGTCAAAGTGAAGGAGCCGCAGCCCGAGGAAATTCCGCTGCTGCGCAAAGGACAGATCCTTTTCACTTATTTGCACCTCGCGGCGGACAAAGCCCTGACCGAAGCGATGGTGAAGAGCGGGGTGACCGGGCTCGCTTACGAGACTATCGAAATCAACCGCCACCTCCCGCTGCTCGAACCGATGAGCGAGATTGCCGGACGCATGTCGGTGGTGGTCGGGGCCAATCTGCTGGCCAAGCACCACGGGGGCACCGGCGTTTTGCTTGGCGGTGTTCCGGGTGTTCTCCCGGGAAAAGTGGTGGTCATCGGCGGCGGGACTTCGGGCATCAATGCCGCGCGGATGGCGCAGGGACTTGGAGCGGATGTGACCATTCTCGAAGTCGATCTCGAGCGCATGCGCTTCCTCGATATCACCCTGCACACCGCGCACACCCTTTATTCCAACGAAGCCCATTTGCAGGAAGTCCTCCCCCAAGTGGATTTGCTCATCGGTGCGGTTCTAGTGCCAGGCGCGCGCGCCCCGCGGCTCATCACCCGCGAAATGCTCCGTCACATGAAACCCGGGAGCGTTTTTGTCGATATCGCCATCGACCAAGGCGGATGCGCCGAGACGTCACGCCCGACCACGCATGAGAATCCGACCTTTGTCGAAGAGGGCGTGATCCACTACTGCGTGACCAACATGCCCGGCGCCTATGCCCGGACTGCCACGCAGGCCCTGACCAATGTCACTTCGCGCTACGTGGAAATGATTGCCGACCTAGGACTTGCCGGTGCCTGCGAAAAAGTTCCCGCCCTACGCGGCGGCATCAATGTGCACGACGGCAAGCTTATTTGCCCTATGGTCGCCGAGGCGCACGGGATGTCGGCGAGCGAGTTGAAGTCCTGACGAGCGACCGAGGTCTTAAGCCGCGGCAGGGGCTTCTTCGGTCGCCGCACGCATCCGGCGACGACGGATGTAAAGCGCGGTCAGCACGAGCAACCCGGCCGCTGCCCACGTTCCCGGTTCAGGAATTGGTTGGGCATTGACCGAGAAGGCGCCGCCCAAGGTGAGATCCAAAGATGGAATACCTCCACCCGAAAGGGTGATGAAGTTGATGGATGACCAATCAATCGAACCGGCACCTACAAATGAGTTCAGCGAAATGGAATACTGCGTGATTGGGTTAAGAACCGGCTTTGTCGGAATCGAGTGGACGTAGGTGGCCACGTTCGCGCTCGTATCGGTAAATGTCCAAGTGATGCTGTTGGGCAGGTCGGATGTCAGCAGGCTGAAATCCAAGGTGCTCTTGATGAGGCTGAAATTGGTTGCAGCGGCACCGTCGCGGAAGTCTATACCGCCGAGTCCGGCGGTGCCGTTTGCACCACCCCACGTCACAGTGAAGTTTGCCGTAGCATCCAATCCTGATCCGAGAGCCAAGCGTGGTCCGCCGCCCAAAGCATTGGTCAGAACACGAAGCCTGCTGTCTTCAAAGTTGGCATCGTTGCCCGTTGATGAGAGGTCAATCGTGCGAAAGTTCCCGACAGCATCAACTGACGCGATGGTTGTGTTTGTGGAGGAGTCGTAAGTCACCGCGTTTGTTTGCAGCGTTGTCAGCTTATCGATGTAGACCACGCCCGCACGGGCTGCCGGGGCAACGAGACAGAGAATCGCGGCCAAGTTGATGCAGATGGCTGCTTTGAGAGAGGTGGGGTTCATGGCTTTTGGGGCTGTGCTGACTCCTCAAAAGATGAAGAGATTCGGCTGCCTCACAAGGGAAAAATACAGGCAGCCGCAAAAGGCTGATAATCAGGCGATTGAATATCCCTTCTATGGAGAGGGGATTGGTGCTGCCTCGGGCACCCATTGGTCGAGCAGTTTTTTTTCTCCCGGAGTTAAAACGTCCGTTTTAATGTCTCGGCGCATCCCTTGGGCCTTTTGCAGGTTTCCGGTGCCCGCAGTGAAAGCGGCAACCACCACTTGATGCGCGGGGATCATTTGGTCGTAGAAAACGGTGATGTCATCGAATACGGCCTTCGCCGCCTCCGGATTGTTCTCGCGCAGCATGAGCAGCGCGCGGGTGATGCGCGGGGAAATTTCGGACGGCTGGCCCGCGATGGCCGCGGTCGTATCCGCCGCATTGATTTGCAGTCCGCCGAAAAGTTCGAGGTAGCGTCCGTGGTCCGCGACCGAGGGAGCAGTCGGTGCGGCACCTTTTGCGCTTTGGTAAACTGCCTCGAGCGCAGCCGTCCCTTTCGTTTTGCCGATGCGCTCGCGGAGCAAGGAAAAGGCCGCATCTGTCGTCCCGGTATTGGCGCACAGACGCGCCAATTCCGCTTCGGCGATGGCGCCGGCTCCAATCGAATCGAGCGAGACCGTCATGGGGCGCAGTTGTTTTTCCTTCGCTGCAGCCTGCACGGCAGCTTCGACGGCGGCCTGGAGCGCCCTTTGCTTTCCGGTTTCGTCCTCGAGATTCATCACGGCCCACGCGCGCGTGAGATAGCGGATCGAATCGGGAACTTTCTTTGCGTCTGTCGTGGCCTCCAAAATTCCGCGCCAGTTGGCCAGTCGCGCTAAGCCGTCCGTGCGCGCAAGGAATGCGGACATGTCGTCGGCAGCCTCTTGCGCCGTGACCATGGAAATGGCCTCTTTGGGCATTCCTTGCCGTGAGAGCCAGAGGGCGAAATCCGCGCGCTGCGCCAACGTGGCCGAATCGTAGATCGTCCGCAGGCGATCGCGGAGATCTTGTGCCGGGACGGAACCGCTCTGCGCGAGAAATTCCGCCGCGGGCAGAAGAGCGGGGTTCGAAGGGGACACGTTTTTCATGCCGGCATCGGCCCACCTTTTCCTAGTGTTCATATCGGCCGCCGCGGTGCTCAGGCCAAGGGCCAACGCAGGCTCGGCCAGCTTGCCGGATTGCAGGCTGTCGATGATCTGCACGACTTCTTGCAGCGCGGGCACATCCTCGGGTGCCGGTTGCCCGAGAAGGCGCAGTGAGTGCCCATGACGTCTGCCGAGTGCTCGCGCCAGATCGAGCTTGGCCTCGGGCCTGTCC
>JAFMJK010000162.1 GCA_017853515.1 Chthoniobacterales bacterium
AACCAACTGGAACTCGCCCAGCGCCAAGGCGATTTCGCCAAAGCCAGCGAACTGCAATACGGAAAAATTCCCGAACTCGCGGCCAATCTCGAGACCCACAACAAGAACCTGGCCAAGGAGGGCGGGGGACAACTCCTGCGCGAGGAAGTGACCGAGGACGATGTGGCCAAAGTCGTTTCCACCTGGACCGGCATTCCCGTGACCCGCCTGCAGGAAGGCGAGCGGCAAAAGCTGGTCAAAATGGAGGAGCGCCTCATGGAGCGGGTGGTCGGACAAGCCCAAGCCATCAAGTCCGTCTCCAATGCGGTGCGCCGCGCGCGCGCCGGATTGCAGGACGAAAACCGTCCGATCGGCTCATTCATGTTCCTCGGACCCACCGGCGTGGGCAAAACCGAGCTGTGCAAGGCGTTGGCCGAATTCCTCTTCGACAACGAGCAGGCCATCGTGCGTCTCGACATGAGCGAATACATGGAAAAGCACACCGTGGCCCGACTCATCGGAGCACCTCCGGGCTATGTCGGATACGACGAGGGCGGACAACTCACCGAGGCGGTCCGGCGCCATCCGTATTCGGTCGTGCTTTTCGACGAAGTGGAAAAAGCGCATGGCGACGTTTTCAATGTCCTCCTCCAGGTTCTCGACGACGGGCGCATCACCGACGGCCAGGGCCGCACGGTCGATTTCAAAAACACGGTCATCATCATGACCTCCAACATCGGCAGCCAGTTCATCATGGAGGATCTGCCGGTCGACGAGCGCAACCGCCGCGTCATGGAAGCGCTGCGCGGACACTTCCGCCCCGAGTTCCTCAACCGTATCGACGAGACGATCATCTTCGACCGGCTCACGGACAAAGAGATCACCAGCATCGTCGACATCCAGCTAAAGCGTTTGCTCAAGCGCTTGGACCAGCAGAACATCCGGCTCGAACTGACCGACAAAGCGAAGAAGTTCCTGGCCAAGGAAGGGTACGATCCCGCTTACGGCGCGCGCCCGCTCAAGCGCGTCATCCAGCAGCAGATCCTCAATCCGCTCAGCGTGGCCATCCTCGACGGAGAGTTCGGCGAGGGAGACAAAATCGTCGCCGAAGTGGAGAAAGACCGCCTCGAGTTCCGCAAGAAATAGCTACTCCCGCATCTTGAGCAGGAGGTCGCCGGCGTCGACGGCATCGCCTGCCGCGACGAAGAGTTCCACGATCGTGCCGTCGCAGGGCGCGTAGATCGTGGTCTGCATCTTCATCGCCTCCATGGTGAGGATTTTGTCGCCTTTCGCCACCTTGGCGCCGTTGCCGTGGTCGAGATTGGTCACCATGCCGGGAATGGGCGCGCCGATTTCGAGCGGCTTGGCTGGATCGGCTTTGCGGCGGACTTTTTGCGTGGTCTGCAGCGATTTGTCCGTGATGGTCACCTCGCGCGGCATGCCGTTGAGTTCGAAAAAAACAACGCGGTGCCCGTCTTTGTCCGGCAGGCCGATATTGATCAGCTTGATGAAAAGTGTTTTGCCCTGCTCGATTTCCACGGCGACCTCCTGGCCCGGCTTGAGCCCGTAGAAAAAGGCCGGGGTGGGCAACACGCTGACGTCGCCGTATTCGCGCGCGAACTTGGTGAATGCGGCGAATACATCCGGATACATCAGGTGGCTGTAGAGTTCGTCCTCGTCCGGCGCGTGCTTGAGTTTCGCGGCCAGTTCTTTCCGCACCGCCGGGAGGCTGACCTTGGCTGCCCGGGCCGGCTTCGACTTTGTTTTGCCCAGCACGGCCTTGACCACGTCTTTCGGCCATCCGCCCAGCGGTTCGCCGAGTCCGCCGGCCAGCATGTCTTTGACCGATTCGGGGAACGGCGTGCCCGGCGGGAGGTTGGGCACGTCGGCCGGCTTGATGCCGCGGGTGAAAAGGAACAGCGCCATGTCGCCCACGACTTTGCTGGAGGGTGTGACCTTGACGATATCGCCGAACAGCCGGTTGACCTCGGCGTAGCAGCGCGCGATCTCCGGCCAGCGGTGGCCGAGTCCCATCGAGGCTGCCTGCTCTTTGAGGTTCGTGAATTGTCCGCCCGGCATCTCGTGCAGATAGACCTCGGCGCTTCCCGTGCGCGGTGAGGTGTCGAAGGGCGCGTAGAACGTGCGGACCTGCTCCCAGTAGTCGGCAAATTCATTGAGCGCGTCGAGGTCGAGCCCGCTGGCGTGCGGGGTGCTCTGCAGCGCGGCGACGAGGCTGTTCAAGTTCGGCTGCGAGGTGGCTCCGGACATCGAGCTGACGGCCGCATCCACGATGTCGGCCCCGGACTCGATCGCGGCGAGCACGGATGCGGCGTTCACGCCGCTGGTGTCGTGCGTGTGGAAATGGAGCGGCAGGTCGGTCTCGGCGCGCAGGGCTTTGAGCAGCGCGCGGGCCGCGAACGGGCGGCAGAGACCGGCCATGTCTTTGATCGCGATGAAGTGCGCGCCCATTCTCTCCAGTTCCTTGGCCAGCTTGATGTAGTATTTGAGCGAATATTTGGTGCGCTTCGGATCGAGAATGTCCCCGGTGTAGCAAATGGTGCCCTCGCACACGGCTCTGGTCTCGCGGACCGCTTCCATCGCCGCGCGCATATTGGAGAGGTCGTTGAGCGAGTCGAAAACCCGGAAGATGTCCATCCCGCTCTCGGCGGCGTGGCGGACAAAACCGGCGACGACATCGGGCGGATAGTTCGAGTAGCCCACGGCGTTCGAGCCGCGGAAAAGCATCTGGAAGCAGATGTTGGGAACTTTCTCGCGCAGGGCGCGCAGACGCTCCCACGGATCTTCGCGCAGGAAACGCATGGCCGCATCGAACGTCGCGCCGCCCCACATCTCGAGGCTGAAAAGTTGCGGGGTGCGGCGGGCCACGGCGTCGGCCACGAGCAGCATGTCGTGCGTGCGCACGCGGGTGGCGAGCAGCGACTGGTGCGCGTCGCGGAAGGTCGTGTCGGTGAAAAGCGCCCGTTTCTGCTTCCGGGTCCACTCGGCGAATTTCTCCGGTCCGAGTTTGAGCAGTTGCTGGCGCGTTCCCGCGGGCGGATCGATGCGCAGGTCCACCTTGGGCAGCGGGGCGGGCGCCAACCGGGAGGCGGGCTGGTATCCCTTCGCCTCGGTGTTTCCGTTCACCGTCACGTCCGCCAGGAAATGCATCAACTTCGTCGCGCGGTCGCGCCGCGGCTTGAATTCGAAGAGCGCCGGGGTTTTGTCGATGAATGTTGTCGTCGCATCGCCCGAGCGGAAGACGGGGTTCGTCACCACATTCTCGAGGAACGGCATGTTCGTCTTCACGCCGCGGATGCGGAATTCGCGCAGGGCGCGGTGCATGCGATCGAGGGCCGTGGGGAAAGTGCGGCCGGATGCGGTGATCTTGACCAGCAGCGAATCGTAGAACGGCGTGATCGTGCTGCCTGTCGTTCCCATCCCCGAATCCAGACGCACGCCGAAGCCGGCGGAACTGCGGTAAGTGACGATCTTGCCGTAGTTCGGCGTGAAATTGTTGGCCGGGTCCTCGGTGGTGACCCGGCATTGCACGGCGAAACCGTTGCGCGGCACCGCGTCCTGCGCGGGCAGGGCGAGCTCGGGTCCGTGCAGGTGCGCGCCCGCGGCGACGAGGATCTGCGCCCCGACGAGGTCGATGCCGGTGATTTGCTCGGTCACGGTGTGCTCGACTTGGATGCGCGGGTTCATCTCGATGAAGAACCACTCGTGGCGGTCGTAGTCGTAGAGGAACTCCACGGTTCCGGCGTTGTTGTAACCGATACCCCTGGCGATTTTCACCGCGGCTTCGCAAAGTTCGGTGCGGACTTTGTCCGGCAGGTTGATCGAGGGTGCGACTTCCACCACTTTCTGGTGCCGGCGCTGCACCGAGCAATCGCGCTCGTGCAGATGGAGCACGCCGCCATGCGAATCTCCGAGAATCTGCACCTCGATGTGCTTGGCGCGCGGGATGTATTTCTCGAGGAAAACGGCGGGATTGCCGAAGGCGCGCCCGGCCTCGTTGCGCGCTTCGTCGAGCAGCGGTGCGAGATCGCTTTCCTTGCGCACGACGCGCATGCCCCGTCCGCCGCCGCCGAAGGCCGCTTTGATGATGAGAGGGAAGCCGATCTTCTTGGCCACGCGCAAAGCCTCGGAGCGTTCGCTCACCGGTTCCTCCGTTCCGGGCAGCACGGGCACGTTGAGTTTGATGGCCACTGCCCGCGCCGCCGTTTTGTCGCCCATCATCTCGAGCAGTTCGGGCCGCGGACCGACAAACGTGATCCCGGCTTCTTGGCACGCCCGGGCAAATTGCGCGTTTTCCGAAAGGAATCCGTAGCCCGGATGGATCATGTCCACCCCGCGGTCGCGGGCCAGGCCGACAATGCTCTGGATATCAAGATAGGCGCCGACCGGACCTTTGCCGCGTCCGACGACATAAGCTTCGTCCGCTTTGAAGCGGTGGATGGAGAAGCGGTCTTCCTCCGCGTAGATCGCGACAGTGCGCATGCCGAGTTCGGTCGCGGCGCGGAAGGCGCGGATGGCGATCTCGCTTCGATTGGCCGCCAGCAGCTTTTTGCCCGTCATATCGATGGCGGGTTGCTCTTTTTTCTGGCCGGCGCGGGAGGACATGATCCTGTTTTCTAATCGAAGCAAGTGCCCGATGGCAATCGCTTGTGGGCTGGATCGCTTGTCGCCCGGTGCCGCGGGCGTTTAAATAGGGTGATGCGCCATCTTTTGGTTTTTCTGGTCATCGCGGCTCTCCTCGCGGGCGGCTATTTCCTGCTGGTGCCGCAAACTTCCCAGTTGGAAGGGCGCGTGGTTCTCCGCGGTTTGGATGATCAGGAGACTCTGGGTGCGGGCGCCAAGGTGGGCTACTATCCACCGGGAGTGATCGATGAGGCTCTGAGGCGGTGGATGCGCGCTTACGAAGAGAATCGTTCCCGGCACCGCCTCGAAGTGCAGGCCGCCAGGCGTCTTTGGGAGCAAATGGCCAAACGTCGCGACGAAGCGGCCGGCATCCTGCGGGCGGCCGAGCAGGCCAACTCCGCCGATCTCGACATCTGCCGCGCCCGGCACCGCGAGGCCGTGGCCGATGCCGAGGACGCCCTGCATCGCGTAGAGCAAATGGATGCCGGTTTGGACGAGACGACGGACCCGGTCCGCTTCGTCGCCG
>JAFMJK010000163.1 GCA_017853515.1 Chthoniobacterales bacterium
CTTCAAAGCCCAGAGACTCAAGGCCTTTCACCCAGTTCATCACCGCGCAGGTATGGCCGGCGGAAGAGCGGGGGCAGCGGGCTAAAACGGCGCCGACAACAGCTTTCATGGTCATGGAGAGCGGTTCGGTCGGTGGCGGGAGAGAAAAACAGCGGGCAGAGGGAATCGAACCCTCATAGCCAGCTTGGAAGGCTGGAGTTTTACCACTAAACTATGCCCGCAAGACCAAATACTGATCTCCCGTCCGGGCTTTTCCGTCAAGGCGGAAGCGCAAAATCGACGCATGACCACACCCGCCCAACCTTCTGAACAGAGCGCCCTCACCGCCTACGTGGCCCCGTTCGTCGTCTTCATGCTGGGGCTGGCCCTCGTCTCGGCCGTCCAGAGCTTCGCCCCGGCCGAAGGCGCTCCGGTCTGGCTGGCCGAGCCGAAATATTGGGTCTATCCGCTGCAAACCATCGCCTGTGGCGCGCTGCTCCTTTGGTTCTGGAAATGCTACGAATGGGGCAAGAAATGGCATGTCATCGCCGGCCTCGCCGTCGGTCTCTTTGTCCTCGCCCTCTGGATCTCGCCGCAATGGCTTTTCGGCGCAGCACCGCGCACGGATGGATTCAATCCCGACACGTTTGCGGAAGATCCCGCGCTGTGGTGGTCGACCGTGGCACTACGCTTCCTGCGGCTCGTCATCATTGTTCCCCTGCTCGAGGAAATTTTCTGGCGCGGGTTTTTGATGCGTTACCTGATCAAGGAGGATTTCACCAAAGTTCCGTTCGGCGAGTTTTCCGTCATCTCCTTTTCGGTCACGACCCTCATGTTCGGCTTGGCCCATTACGGCGCCGACTTCCTTCCTGCCATCGCCACGTGCCTCATCTACAATCTCGTCGCGGTGAAAACAAAAAGCCTCGCTTGCTGCGTCATTGCCCACGCGGTGACGAACCTCGGCCTCGGGCTCTACATCATGACGACAAAACAGTGGGGCTTTTGGTAGCCGCCTCGGGCGGCAGTTTTCAATGTTCGGTGTTCAGCCCCCCTCTCAACCCTCATCCCTCAACCCTCAACTCTCTTGAATCCCGGCATCGCACAGATCAACACGACAGTCGGGGATTTTGCCGGCAACACGGACAAAATCCTCCACGCCTACCGTGAGCTGGTCAAAAAAGGCGCGGATTTCGTCGTCACCCCCGAGTTGGCCGTTTGCGGTTATCCGCCCATGGATCTCGTTTTCCGCTCGGGGTTCATCGCCGCGGCCGAACGCCACGTCAACGCGCTCGCCGCGGACACCGGCAATGTTCCGCTCATCGTCGGCACGGTGGAACCGAACACCGCGCGCCACGGACGCCCCTGCCGCAACAGCGCGGTGGTTTTGCAAAACGGGCGCCGCGTGGCCACCGCGCACAAATCGCTGCTGCCGACCTACGATGTTTTCGACGAGGGACGCTACTTCGAGCCGGCGGAAACAGTCGGCGTCGTGGAGATCGCCGGACACAAAGCGGGCATCACCATCTGCGAGGATCTTTGGACCGCGGATTATCTGCCGCGCGACTACTACGGACGCAGTCCGGTCGACGAACTGAAAACAGCCGGCATCGGACTCCTGCTCAATCTCAGCGCGTCGCCCTTCGAAGCGGGCAAGCCCGCACGGCGCCGCGCCATGCTCGGCGGCATTGCCAAAAATCTCGGCGTGCCTTTGGTCTACGCGAATCTCGTCGGCGGCGACGATCAATTGGTTTTCGACGGTCATTCGCTCGTCTTCGACCGCGATGGATCGGTCGCCGCGCAACTCGCCGGATTCCGCGAGGAAAACGCGCTTGTGACCATCCCCTCGCCCGATGGCATTGCCATCGCTCCCGATGACGATGTGCGCGATGTCCACGAAGCGCTCGTCATCGGATTGCGCGACTACTTGGCCAAGTGCGGGTTCAAACAGGTAGTCATCGGTCTGAGCGGCGGGATCGATTCCGCGGTGACAGCTGCGCTCGCCGTGGCTGCGCTGGGCAAGGAGAACGTGCTTGGGGTGACCATGCCGGGGCCCTACTCGTCGCGCGGCAGCGTCGACGACTCCCTCGCCTTGGCGCGCAATCTCGGCATCGAATGCCACACCGTCCCCATCGGCGGCGGTTACGAGGCCATGGAAAAACAGATGGCCGGAGTTTTTGCCGGACAAAAACCGGACATTACCGAGGAAAATCTGCAGGCGCGCCTGCGCGGCCTCACCCTCATGGCCATCTCGAACAAATTCAACCGCATGGTCATTTCGACCGGAAACAAGAGCGAGATGGCCGTCGGTTATTGCACCATCTACGGCGACATGGCGGGCGGACTCGCCCTTCTTTCCGATGTGCCCAAGACGATGGTTTACGCCCTCGCCCGTCACATCAACCGCCACGACGAGATCATACCGCACAGCACGATCGAAAAAGCGCCGAGCGCCGAGCTGCGCGCCGACCAGAAAGACCAGGACACTTTGCCGCCTTACGACGTGCTCGACGAAATCCTCAGGCTTTATGTCGAAGAACAGCTCACCGCAGCGGAAATCGCCGAACGCGGATTCGATGCCGAGATCGTCCGCTGGGTCACGCACAAGGTGGATACCAACGAATACAAACGCCAACAGGCCGCGCCGGGAATCAAGGTGACGAGCAAAGCGTTCGGCATCGGCCGCCGCGTGCCCATCGCGCAGAAATTCCGGGCGTGAAGCGAATTCCCCTGACCAATTGTAGCGGCGGTCTGTGACCGCCGGTTCCTGAATTTAGCATGCACCGGCGGTCACAGACCGCCGCTACATTTTCCTCGCGCCCCGAGAGCCCCGAATCTACCAACACTCCCGATGGAACCCGTAACCGCGCTTCTCATCGCCCTCGGCGCCTTCCTCCTCGGCTCGATCCCGACGGGCTACCTTGTGGCCCGCGCCAAGGGCGTTGATATCCGCCAGCACGGCAGCGGCAACATCGGGGCGACGAATGTGTTCCGCACTCTGGGCAAGCCGCTCGGCATTCTCGTTTTTTTGGTCGATGCGCTGAAAGGTTTCGCTGCGGTCTGGCTGGCCAACCATTTCGGCGAGGTTTGTCCATGGACCGGAATCGTTGCCGCGGTGGCGGCTATTGCCGGACACAACTACACGCCATGGCTCGGCTTCAAAGGAGGCAAGGGTATCGCCACTTCGGCAGGAGTGCTGCTCGCGCTGATGCCCTGGGCCGTGCTGGCCATTGCGGTCGTCTGGGTCGTCGTGTTCAAAGCCTCGCGCTACGTCTCGCTCGCATCGATCTGCGCGGCGGCCGCCCTGCCTGTCGCGGTGGGTGCGCTTTGGTATTCCGGCTGCGGGGGCAACGGACCGCTCCTCGGCTTCGCCCTGCTCATTTCCGCGCTCGCCATCTGGCGCCACCGCTCCAACATTGAAAGATTGCGCGCCGGCACGGAGTCGCGCTTCGAACGCAAAAAGAAATGAGCTTCCAATCGGCTTCGGTCATCGGCGCGGGCGGCTGGGGCAGCGCGCTGGCGCAACTGCTCTCCTCGCGCGGCGTGCCCGTGACCATCTGGGCACACGAACCGGCGCAAGTGGAGGAGATCAACACCTCACACACCAACAAACAGTTTCTTCCGGGCGTCGAGCTGAACGCCGGCATCCGCGCCACCGCCTCGCTGGAAGACGCAGCCAGATGCGATCTCTGTGTCGTCGTGCCACCATCGAAATTCCTCCCCGCCGTGGCGCGTCAGCTCGGCACGGCCGGCATGAAATCCGGCGTTCCCCTCGTCTGCTGCACCAAGGGTCTGGCCCAGGACACGGGAAAGCTCCTCACCGACGTGCTGTCCGACATTTTCCCGTCCAATCCGGTCGCGGCACTGTCCGGTCCGAACCACGCGGAGGAAGTCGCGCGCGGCACCCCCGCTGCCGCGGTGGTCGCAGCCGATGACCATGACCTTGCCGCGCGCATCCGCGATTTTTTCAACACGCCGACCTTCCGCATTTATTCGGTGGATGATGTGGCCGGCGTCGAACTCGGAGGAGCGCTGAAAAACATCTACGCCATCGCCGCGGGAATTTCCGACGGACTCGGACTGGGCGACAACGCCAAGGCGGCGCTGGTGACACGATCGCTCGCCGAAATGGTGCGGCTGGGAACCAAACTCGGCGGACAGCGGGAGACGTTCTACGGACTGAGCGGGCTCGGCGATTTGATCGTCACCTGCTTCAGCAAGCACAGCCGCAATCGCGGGGTGGGCGAGCGCCTGGGACGCGGCGAGAGATGGCCGGACATCGAGAAGTCGATGGTCATGGTGGCAGAAGGTGTGCCCACCGCGCACACCGCCTACGCCGAGGCGCGCAAGCACGGTGTCGACACGCCCTTGCTCGACACGGTGCACGCCGTGCTCTTCGAAGATCTGTCACCACGCGAAGGTTTGCTCCGGCTTTTGTCACGCGACACCAGGAGCGAAAAAGAAATCGGACAATGAACCGGCACGTCGACAGGGCGCGCCAGGGCTGGCGCAAATTGATCGATTCCGACCACAGCCTGGCAGCGCTTTTTTTCTTTCTCGTGCTCTACGGATTCTTCATTTATCCGCTGGCCGGCAAGGACGGACGAACCGAACCAATCGCGGCGTGGTCATTCAGCTTGGTCTTGATTCTTGGCGTTCTGGCCACGACCAAGCACAAAGCAGCGCGCACCGGAATGGTCGTTCTGGCGGTGTTGGCCTTCACCTCGCACTGGCTGCATTACTTTGTTCGCGAGCACGTCGTGCACATGGTTTCAGCCGTAGCGGCGGCCGTTTTTTTCGGTGTTCTAGCCTGGTTGATCACGGCGCGGGTTTTCCGCAGCGGAGGCATCAACATTTACCGCATCTACGGCGCCGTGGCTGTCTATCTGCTGATCGGAATTCTTTGGGGTGAGTTTTACGTGATGGCCTACTTGCTGGATCCCTCTTCGTTCTACTTCGATCCGGCGACGCAACCCGGTGAGCCGCCGACCTCCGAGCTGATTTACTTCAGCTTCAGCACCCTCACCACCCTGGGACTGGGCGATGTTGTGCCGGTCGGTTCGGTCACCCGTTCCATGGTCACCTTGGAGGC
>JAFMJK010000011.1 GCA_017853515.1 Chthoniobacterales bacterium
GTCCGGAGTCTTGGACTTCGCTTTATATTCCTCCAAGCTGATCTCCCCGTTCTTGTCGGTATCGAGCCTTTCAAATTGCTTTTGCTTCGGGGAAGGGCTCTGCGCATGGCAGAGGGTGGAGTCGAGGAAGGTGAGACCGACGACGAGGGCTGTTGTGATGATCAGATGGTTTTTCATTTTTAGTGTTGTGTTGGTTTGTTGTTGTTCCCCGTCCTAAGCGGGGGGGGAATTCTCGTAATGTTGAGCCCGCGGTCTTGGGATGGACCAGACCAAAGCAAAAGGAGTGCGGCCGGTTCGCACCGCAGGCCGGTTTGATCCACAGAACATGTCGCTTCATTGAACCCCGTGCTGCGTTTGCGGTTGCAACACAAAAATCCGTCGCGACTGAAGGCAAACACGCTCCCCGGACTCTGCCAACCGGGGTCGGCGCAATCTCGGAGGAATTGACCGGCCTCACCCCTGCATGTCCTCCAGTTCGAGGCCTTTTGTCTCGTGGCAGAACTTGAAGACGAAAAACGCGGAGACGAGCACGAAGCAAGGGCCGACGGCGCGCCGGATGACGAATGGCGCGTTGGTCATGGGTCCCGGCGCGGCGGAAGCGCGCGCACTTCGAACACTCTCTCGCCGACGCCCTCGGGAAAAACCAGCGAGAGCACCGCGGTCCAGGTGCCCTCGGCCGGGTCGTAATTCAACTGGGGTCCGGCCTCCTCGGGGAACCGTTTGCCCAAGGGTTCGTATTTGCCGTCGCGCAATTCGCCGATGTTCCAACCCGAGGGATCGGGAAGGCCGGTGAGGACAATGGTGTCCATTTCCGAACGGCTCTCCGCGGTGAACCGCAAATCCAGATCGTCCGGCACCTCGATTTCCGTCGGGAAAACGCGTGCTGTGCCGTCGACCGACACCGACTGCCGGGCTGCTTCGTGTGCCACCAGTTCCCATCCTCCCGGCGTGGCTCCCAAGCGCTTCTTCATCCCGGCGCTCGGGCCGTAGTAAGCGGCCTCGTTGGGCGGGAAAAATATCATCTCCACGAGAAATTCCACGCGGTCGCCTTTTTGCAAGCGGCTGATGCCCGGAGGGAGAACAAGTTCGGCGTTGAGCGCGCCCCGTTTGGCCGCACCGATCGGACCGCGCGAGGCGGCAAGGTAGGGGGTCCTGTCCTCCTTGCCGCCGAGCACCGCGCGATATTCGCGCACGATCATTCCGCGGACCGGCGCGGCGGGCGGGGCGCCGGCGCTGCCCTCCGTGCACAGCGCGGCCCAAGGTGCCGTGCCTTTCAGAGCCACGGGTTCCATGGCGCGTTCGCCTTTTTTCCCCTCCGGGTTCTTCTGGCCGGTCATGGACTCGCCCGCCCCCCAGGCGATACCCGCGGCATCGACGTCGTTGTAGTAGTCGGCTCCGAGTTGGAAGAGCGCGCATTGCTTGAACTCCGTGTCGCGCAGGGCTTCGAGCCGGACCCGGAAATAACTGCGGGTCGCCGAATTGCTGCGCGGCAGGAAGGTCTCGATGCCGAGGCGCAGGGCGCCGTCGGCCGACCGTTCCCGCACCCGCACACGGGACAGTTCGGGCCCGATCATCGGATAGGTGGTCACCGCACCCCTCCACATGAGCAGCTTGCCGTCGCTCCCGATGATTTTGGCGATGTCGCCGCCACCGAAGTTGGGCGTCCAGTCGTAGGGTTGTCCGCTTGGACCGAAAATCATGAACGGCCGGACGTCGGTGATGAAAGACCGGCGCATGGTGCGGCCGGGCTGGATGCACAGCGTCTCGCCCCACGAACCGAGGGCCATCTGCACCCAGAAACCGTTGAAGCCCCACCCGATGAGACTCAACTGCGCCGCCGAGGAGGCGGGCACACCGTGCCATTGGGCATGGACTGTGTCATAGCGCAGGTCGACCTTCGTTTTCGGCGCAAGCCGCAGCCGCGTGCTCACCCGGATCCAAGCATTGTCATAGGGCATCGGGGTGCCCGGTGTGACGTGCCAGTTCTTGCTGCTCTGCAGCGGCAGGCCGGTCTGCTCCCCGCCCGCTCCCAGCATCATGGGCACATAGCCGCTGATCGGGTGGTAATCGTGGACAAAACGCAGCCTGACATCGCGCGGTTGGTCCGAGTTGTTCTCGAGTTGCAGCGCGAAACGTGAAATGCGGTCGAGGAGATCGGGGGCGTAGAGCGGGATGTCATCCGTTGGTCCCTGGTCGAGGGGCCACCCGGTCTGCTTGGGGATGCGGATTTCCCAGGCGTCGGAGGCCGGCGAATAGGAGGCCGAGGGTTTGCCGGGCGTGAAATCATCGAGCGCCTTGGCCGAAATCGCGATGCCGCCCTCGCCCTCACCTCCCGCAAGCAGTTCCCCGCCGTCGAATCTCACGCCCAAGCGCACGGATTTGCCTTTCGAGGCGGAGATCCGGTTTTTATCCGTCCCCGACACCCCGAGCCGGGCGGTCAACTCCACGGCCTCTCCGTCCGGTCGCTCGACGAACCACTCGAAGACGCAACGGTCGCCCCAGGCGCGGATTTCCAACCGCGAAACGGCCTCCAGCTTCGCTCCCGTTTCGTCGCGCAGTTCGAGATCGTAGATGGCCACATGTTGGAACCAGTCGCCGCTCTCGACGATCCGCACCGGCAGAAGCACGTGGTTCTTCGGGTCGATCGGGCCCCCGGCAGGACGATAGACCTTACCGTCGACCACGGCGCGCAAATCGAGGACCGAAGGAGCCCACTCGGCCATGATGGTTGCCAGATCGGGCGCGCCACCGGCGTTGGAATTATCCGGCAAGCGCAGGCGGTCGATTCGGATTTTCCGGGGATCGAGAAGCATGCCCCACCGCCCGCTGTTGAACGCCAGCAGGGATCCCTCGTCACGGTAAACCGCGAGGTGCTTGTCCTCCGCAAGCCAACCTTGCAGGACCGGGGGGCCGTCGACCCAACTCAGGCTGATCATGTCCGCCGCTTCCGGCATGGTCCACGCCGGCGGTGCCGCCTGGCCTGCGGCCGAGGCGAGGCAAAGAACTGCGATAAACCAGCGCACTGCTTTCACGGTCCGGGTGGTCCGCGGCGGGTCAGGCCCGTTGATCCCGGGCTTTTTCTTGCGCCTGCTTGGCATCCAGCGCTTCCACCTCGCGCAGGAAATCGGGCTCCTCGTGGTCGCCGGCGCAATCTTGGCGGATCCGCCGGATCGTCATGACCAAAGTCACGAGGCCGACGAGAAGAAGACAGACACCGAACCAGCGCGGACCGAGCAGAAGTTTGCCCGTGCCGAAAAGAAGCGCCGTGACCGATATGGTGGCAAGCACCCAGGACACCAGCGTGCGCCCCGGCGGCTCACCGGTCGAATAGGGTTGGCCGAGGACTGCGATCACCGGGCGCCAACCGAAGGCGAACGGACGCGCGCGCAGCAGGAACTTCTTGAGATGTTCCATATCCTCCGGGGCGGAGAGATAGGAAGCCGCGACCGACACGATGCCGACCAGCGCCACGACGAAGAACATCCGTGCCCCCAGCAGATTCTCGTCGCTGCTGAAAGCGACTCCTTCCGGCAGGTTGAGAAGGGCCGCCATGGGCGCGTCGAACACCTTGAAGACGAGAAGAAGCAGCGTGATCGTCCACCCGAAAATAACCGTGACGAGTTCGGCGCGGCCGTTGAGACGCCACCACAGCCAGCGGAGCACGCCGGGAACGATGCCGGCCGAACTGACGACGAAGAACAATCCCAGCAACGTCTGGATGTCGTCGGCCATCAACGATATCGAGGCACCCCCGACGGCCATGAGCAAGGTGGCGGCGCGGCCGATCTGCACGTAGTTTTTTTCCGTGGCGTCGGGGTTGATGAAACGCCGGTAAACGTCGTTCACCAGATAGGAAGATCCCCAGTTGAAAAGCGTGCTGATGGTCGAAATGAACGCGCAGAGCAAAGCGACGACCAGCAAACCCCGCAGGCCGACAGGCAGGACCATCACGATCATGCGCGGATAGGCGGCGCTCTGGTCCGCCACGTCCAGTTCCGGCAGCAGCACGACCGAGCAGAGCGCCACGATGATCCACGGCCAGGCCATGAAGGCGTAGTACACGATGGTGTGCAGCAACTGCGCATAGCTGGCTTGCGCCGCGTCCTTGCTCGCGAGCAGACGCTGCGCCTGGTAGCCGCCGCTCAACGCGACACCGACCCAGAGAAAACCGAAATACCCGAGGGCGTTCCAAAATGACATTTGTCCGGCCATGTTCCCGATCTCCGGGGCGATGCGCAGGTCCTTGCCCGGCCATTGCGGCGCCTGCTGGAGTTTCATCACCAGGGCGTCGAGACCACCCACTTCCTGCACGGCCATCCACGCCAGCAGAACCGTTCCGCCTGTTGCGAGCAGGAACTGGATGAAGTCCGTATAGACCACGCCGAAGAGGCCGGAGAAACCGCACATCAAAAGTGCCGTTGCCACCACAGCCATGGTCACCGGAACCTGGTATCCCGGCGGCAGGCC
This sequence comes from Chthoniobacterales bacterium, assembly GCA_017853515.1. GTDB lineage: Bacteria > Verrucomicrobiota > Verrucomicrobiia > Chthoniobacterales > JACTMZ01 > JACTMZ01. The sequence continues at coordinate 4,468 of JAFMJK010000011.1, forward strand.
CATCGTCTCGCGCATGATGGTTTCCATCGCCTTGATGACCCATGCAGAAATGAGCGGGCAGATGATGAGCGCGCCCGATGCGCCGGCCCAAGCGCGCAGCACCTTGGCCGAACGGCCGACGTAGCGCGCCTCCATGAATTCGACGTCGGTGACGAAAGCCATGCGGCGCCACTTCCGACCGAAGTAAACGACGGCCAGGGCCGACCCGATGAGCGGCGCCCAGAACTGCCAGATGTAATGTATCCCGTGGACGCGCACCAGGTTCGTCACCCAAAGGGGCGTGTCCGCCGCGAAGCTCGTCGCGATCATGGAAACGCCGGCGATGTACCAAGTGAGCGATCGCCCCGAGAGGAAGAAGGCGTCCATGTCGGCCGAACCCTTCTTGGTGAAGTAAAGACCGACCGCGATTTGTACGATCAAACTGGCGACGATGATGACGTAGTCGGTCGTGGAGAGATATTGCATGGCTGGGAAGAGACGTAATTGTAAGCATAGACAGCGCCGGCGCGCGCTCTAATTCGCAAATATTTTCACCGGTGTGGAATGGATCGAAGAGGGCGGCAACTGCGGCCCGGACGGATACCATCAGTGCCGCCCCGGAAAGGCATGCACCGCTTCACCGACGGCCAGCAGCATCGCGCCGAGGACCGGCGATCAGTCAAGAGGCCCGAAGTTCGCGCAGGCGCGGAGGTCGGCCCCCGTCGAGTCGCCGGGTCCGAAAGCCGCCAATGCCCGGGTTTGACCGACAGGTCCTCGTGAGCCATGCCCGTGGCACAGCCTATTCGGGCTTCGCGTTTTTGAACGCATCGCATATTTCCGCGATGCCGGCCCCGAGTTTCGCCTTGGCGATGGGATCGAGTTGGCCGGATTGTCCGGCGAAATGCGCGGTGATCTGACGATGTGTCAGGCTGGCCCCGGGCGCGAGTTCCGCCCCGGGCGACGAGGTTTCCAACTCGTAGAAAGGCCCGAGCGGCGGTTCGCCGGGGGCCGGCGAGCCGTCGTTGTAGGCGTTGATCACATCGCCGGCGTAGGGATCCTTCTGCTTCTCCCACATCGAGTTGACATAACGGCCGTCTTTGGCGGGCGCGTCGCAGCGCACAACGGTCAGGGCGCCGAGATCGGGCGAGTAGCTGCCGGCAAAGGGTGTGGCGCGCGCGGGAGCAATCCCGATCTTGCCGCGCGAAGCGCCGTCGCCTTTGAAGAAAACCACTCCCTGGCCGATCTTGAGGCGGTCGGACGAAATCTCGCCGAAGTAGGCGTCGTTGACCACCGGCCCTTCGCCGTCCTCCAGGAACGGAATGGCCACGACCGTCGAGGGCGAAGGTTTGTACATGCCGAGAATCCAGACCGAGAGAAGGCCGGTGTCCGCCTCCCACGCGTTTTTGCCGCGGTTGGTGATGGTGTTGACCGTCTCGTAGGCGACGAAGGGCAAGTCACCGGGAATGGTCACGTCGAGGGCCTGCTCGGTTTGTGCGCGGTCGAGCAGGCGCACCGTGCGCTCGACCCCGACATCGAATTTCGTGCCGGATTGGTTGGTCACGGAAAACGAACGGCGGAATACGGCCTGCGTATCGTTCGAAGACGCGACATCGAACGGTTCGGTATCGATGCCGGCGGGTGTTTTCCAATCCGCAAAATCAAACTTGGCCCCCGGCGCGAAAAAAATACCGAACTGCCCGCCCTCGGGGCCCAGCCAGAACCTCTCCTCGCCGCCGAAGACATGGATCTTCGCTTCAAGCGTGCCCTCGGCTTCCTCCGGCGGCACCACACCCTTTCCGATCAGTTTGTAGTTCAGCCAGCCGTAGCTTGTCCCGCCATCGCCCGTGGCCGTGCTGGTCATGACGCGCCCTTGGTAGGCCGCCGCCACCGCGACGGCCGCATCGCCGCGGCGCAGCACGATGGCATCCGCATGCTTCTGCAGAAACGCGGCATCGCCGCCGAAGTTCGAGGGTGTTTTGTCCATGCTTTCGGGAGCGGCGAGCAGGCTCGCCACCGCGACCGGGGCGAGCAGCAGCGTGAGGCGCCTGCTCATGGGGAGAAAGAGAATCCCTCCGCCCATGCGCGGCCTCAACCCGAAAAACCGTGTCAGTAAAGCGGGCCGAAATTGGCGCAGGCCCGGAAATCGGCGCCCATGAGGTCGTCCGTTCCGAAAGCCGCCCAAGAACTCGGCCGGAAGACCCGCGCCTGGTCCACGTTGTGCATGTAAACCGGGATGCGCAGCATGCTGGCCAGGCTGATGAGGTCGGCGCCGATATGGCCGTAGCTCATCACGCAATGGTTTGCCCCCCAGTTGTTCATCACCGAGTAGGTGTCGCCGAACGGCCCCTGCCCCGTGAGGCGCGGTGCGAACCAGGTGGTCGGCCAAGTCGGGTTGGTCCGCTCCTCGAGGATGCGGTGGGCCTTGGGCGGCAATTCCACCGTCTCGCCCTCGGCGATCTGCAGCGCGGGACCGAGCCCGTGCACGAGATTGAGGCGGTAGATCGTGGCCGGCATCCCGCCGCGCGTGACATAGCGCGTGCTCCAACCGCCGCCCGGAAAATATTCCGTGATCGACGGATGCCATGTCGTGGCCCCGAGGCAGGCTTTCACTTCCGCCGGCGTGATGTCCCAGAAGGGTTTCATGGCGGGAAGTCCGCCCACGGTCTGCTCGCCGCAACCGTCGAGGGCCGCGGGTCCGGAATTGATCAGGTGGAGGATGCCCTGTGCCGCGGCGCCGGTCGGCGTTTCTCCGGAAACGCGTTTGATCGCGTCCGCGCTCCAGTAAGTGCGGAGGTCGGCGAAAATTTGCGCGGTGTTGGTCAGCAGATACCCGAAGAGCATGCTCGCGCCGTTGAGCGCGTCGTTCTCCGTGGCCACGATGTAGGGCGCGCGCGCGCCGTTCCAGTCGAAGGACGTGCTGAGGATGGCCTCGAGGAAATCGCCGTTGGGCATGTGGTCGGTCCACTGCCGCTGGCCCTGGAAACCGGACGCGATGGCGTGGTGGCCCTGCGCCTCCTCGCCGAAGCCCATTTTGGCCAGCTGCGGGTTGCCGGTCATCAGGTCGCGCGCGATGAGGGCCATCTTGACCGAGGTTTCCCACTCGGCGTCGAGCTGCTTGCGCGATCTTTTCGTTTTCGGACTGTTCCAGTCCTTGCCCTCCTTGCAGTTCGCCTTGACCCATTTCAGCGCCTTGGCGAATTCCGCTTTGTCATAAATTCCGCGCTCCATGCGGCGGATGAATTCGGTCATGTCGACCGACTCGACGCGCATGCCCAGCCAATGTTCGAAAAACGAGGGATCGACGATTGATCCGGCGATGCCCATCGACGTGCCTCCCATGGCAAGGTAGGCGCGGCCGCGCATCGTGGCCGCAGCCAGGCCGGCGCGGACGAAGCGCAGGATCTTCTCCTCGACATCGGCCGGTATTTTTTTGTCCCCCGCATCCTGCACATCGCGCCCGTAGATCCCGAAGGCGGGCAGGCCCTTCTGCGTGTGGCCGGCCAGCACCGCGGCGAGATAGACCGCTCCCGGGCGTTCCGTGCCGTTGAATCCCCAGACCGCTTTCGGGGTAAGCGGGTCGGCATCCATCGTTTCCGATCCGTAGCACCAGCATGGGGTGACGGTGAGCGAAACGCCCACGTTTTCCTTGCGGAATTTCTCGGCACAGGCCGCGGCTTCGGTCACTCCGCCGATGCAGGTGTCGGCGATGACGCATTTGACCGGTTCGCCGGTCGGATGACGCAGTTTCGACGAAACGAGTTTGGCCGTGGCTTTGGCCATGGCCATGGTCTGGGCTTCGAGCGATTCGCGCACGCCGCCGAGGCGGCCGTCGATGGTCGGGCGGATGCCGACCTTGGGCAGGTTGTTCAGGACAGGGTTGGTCATGTTGGTGTTCGTGTTTCGGTGTTCGTTGAATCGATGGATTTTTCCGGCTTCCCCTTCTCCGGTTTCAGCTTTCTGCTTTCCGGTCTCCGGTGACTCCTTTTTTCAGAATGATGTTACCGTATTTGGCGGTTTCGCCGGTCATGACCACGGCGTATGCACTCTTCGCGCGGTCGTAGAAAGCAAAGCGGTCGATCCTCTCCGGGGCCGGGGCCTGAGGACAAACCGCGCGGATGGCCGCCATGTATTTTTCCTCCACCGCGGGATCGAGTTTGTCCCCTTCCACCGCGGCCATCATGACCAGCGGGGGCGCGTAGGCATCGAGTTCCAACAACTCGAGGATGCCGGAGAGCAGCGTGGTGATCGGCAACCCGTCGGCACGGAGCACACGTGCATTGAAGGTGTGCCCGGGGAAATGCGCGTCGGCCAAGACCAACTCGTCGCCGTGCCCCATTTCGGCCAGCGTTTTGAGGAGGTCGGGGCTGATTGCGGGATGGATGCCCTTGAGCATGAGTCGGAAAAAGAGGGGTTAGTTTGCTGCGGAATGCGCCGATTTCAATAGCCGCTTTCGGCTGCCGCCGCCTGTTTTTTGTGGACGTGCCGCGGCGCGCATCCGCGGTCAATGCCCGCCCGGGACCGGCGCGCCCTGCGGAGCCTCCACGCCGCCGAGGCGGCTCCAGTTGAACCCGTAGAGGGCGACCACGACGAAACAGAACAGTGGCACGATGAAGCTGGTCGAGACGCTGGTCACATCGGCCACGTGGCCCATGAGTTTCGGCATGATCGCGCCGCCCATGATGGCCATGACAATGTAGGACGAGGCGCGCTTTGTCTTCGCACCGAGGCCGGAAACACCGAGCGCGAAGATGGTCGGGAACATGATCGACATGAAGAAGTAGATGACGAAGACGCCCGCGACCGAGGCCCATCCGGCTTTGGCCATGACCAGCGCGCAGAGGACGACGTTGATGACGCCGTAGACGCCGAGGACCTTGTGCGCGGCGAATTTCTTCACCAGGCCTGCACCGATGAATCGTCCTCCGAGAAAGCAGAGGAAGCCGACCGAAGCCAGGGTGGAGGCGGTGGCATTGCTCACCGGCGACGGCGGTTGCGAGGTCATGTAGTTGATGAAATAGGCGAAGATACCAGACTGCGCCGCGACGTAGGCGAACTGCGCGAGCGTGGCGCCCGAGAAATGCGGGTGGGCCCAGATGGAAGCCGGATCCATTTTCCGCGCGTGGCGGACCGCCGCCGGGGCGGACAGCACAAGGAAAAGCAGCGAAGATCCGGCCAGCACCGGGACGAGAAGCTGCTCCGAAAAAATAACGGCTACGGCCGAGACGATCATGCCGATCGAAACGGCCAGCACGGCGAGATTGAGCAGGAGGAGGAGGAGCGAGGCACGCCCCCCGCGGGCTGCGGCGGAGGGGGCATCGCCGGCGGTCGGAGTTTCCCGCCCGACGAGGTCGGGCATCGGGGCCTTGGCGAAGACAAGGGCGAGGAGGATGACCACGCCCGCCACGGCCGCGTAAGGGATCCAGAGAGTCTCGTTGCCGGTGCTTTGGCCTTGGGCATCGGTGGAGTAAAAGAACATGGCGCCGGCGATCGGGCCGAAGACCCAACCGATCCCGTTGCACGATTGGGCGAGGTTGATGCGGGTGGCGGCGTATTCCGGCGAACCGAGGACGGTGGTGTAGGGATTGGCCACCGTTTCAAGGAAAGTGAGGCCGGCCGCAATGAGGCAGACACCGAGGAGGAAGGCCCAGAACTGGGCGATCTGGGTGGCCGGAATGAACCAGAGGCCGCCGACCGCGACCATGAGAAGGCCGGCAATGATACCACCGCGGTAGCCGAGTTTGGTCGCGATCCACCCGGCGGGAAGCGCCATGAGGAAGTAGCCGAGGTAGTGCGCGAATTGCACCCATGCGGACTGGGCGAGCGAGAGACCAAGCTCCTCCTGAAAATGCTTGTCCATCACGTCGATCATGCCGTTGCAGAAGCCCCAGAGGAGAAAGAGAGAACTCACCAAGGCGAAGGTCAGGGCATGGTTTCGGCCGTCGGCCGTGCGAAAGATGGAGGGCTTCATAGAAGATATTAGATAACCTGACCCTGCTGCGCTTGGCAATGGCCACGGCGTAAAGCGGCAATTACGAGGCCCCGCCGGGGCCTGCCTGCTCGACCGTCGCGAGGCGAGGCAGGGGGGCCATCAGCACATTTGCCCTGGGGCACCTCCTGTGCGATATTTCACGCTCCAGCGTTTACGTTTACGCTGAGAAGGGCCGACCACCAATCCCTTGCGGGGTTCAACACATTGCCATCCTGTGCATAAGAATTGGCTTGCATGCCTCCTGCTAGGTGCGTCCCTCGCGCACGGCCAGACAAACCGCGCCGTCTTCGAAAACGGTAGTGGCAACGGTCTTTGGGGGACGGCGGGCAATTGGGACATCGGCACCGTTCCCTCGGCAACCAACTACGCCGTGCTCAATGGCGGGCGCACCGCAACCATCGCGTCCAACGCGCCCAACATCGACGGCATCGTGGTGGGCAACGGGGCCGTCCCCGGGACGCTCCTGCGCATCTCCGCCGATTTGACGACCTCATGGATCTCCGTGGCCCATAATGGGACCAGCGCCATCGGCAGTGTGCTGCAAACCGGGGGAGCCGTCTCGGCGACTTCGGCCAACAGCGCAACCAATCCGGTCAGGATCGCCTCCAGCGTGACCAACGGCGTTGCCGAATACACGATCGAGGGTGGCAGACTCGCCTTCAACGCCGGCCTCTTGCAGACCGGAACCAAGGGATCGGGCCTCTTCCGCATCCGCGGCTCCTCGCCGTCATCGGTCGCCGGACTGGGCGTCGAAGCCGGCTCAGGCGGCGTGCTGGAATTCGAACTGGATGCACGCGGAGTCACCCCGCTGGCCTTGTCGAACAATCTGGCCATGGACGCCGCATCCCGATTCGTGGTCGACGGCACCGCTTACGAGGGCTTCGACGGATTCTTTCCTCTCGTGAAAGCGGGCGGCCAGGTCACGCTGCCGGACACCTCGCGCATCGAACTGCGCGGCATGGACAACCGCCACCCCGCGCTGGTCACCGACAGCAATTCCATCTGGTTGCGCCTCGCCGACCAGCCCTCGTATTCGCAACTCCTCTGCTCGGCCGTCCCCGACAGCCGCGTCGCCGCGGATTGGAGCAACTCGGTTTGCACCGCCACGCGCGAGTTCTCGGACTCCGGATCGGCCTGGTACACCGCCTACAACGAGGAGCACGTCTTCGGGGCGCGGCTCTCCAGCACGTATTTGCAGGGAACCAACAGCGATCCCGTCCGCTCGTGGGACCTGCGCGTGGCGCGCGGCGGGGCCGTTTTCTCGCTGCGCACGCCGGCACTCGGCGAAACCGTGCCTCCCCAGAAACACAGCAATGACGATGCCCCCTGGGTCGACGAGGTCTGGCAACAAGTCGTCGTCAGCCCGAAGAGCACCTCCGCATCCCCTTACTACCTCCATCAGGCCGGCACTTATCTCCGCGATCCGGTGCAAAAAAAACCCTTCAATCCCCCGTCCCTGGCTTCCCATCTCGATCCGGAAAACCGCAGCTTCACCGTGGTCAGCTGGCCGGTGCATGCCCACACGGGAATCTACACGGACGCCGGCACGACCAACGACTGGCGCTCGTATGTCATTCTTTACACGCGCTACCGCGATCTGGGCGGCGGCGTTATCGAGGCCAGCATGGGCACGTTCAATTACGGGCCGGACACCATCAACTGGATCAACATGCCGTGGGGCGGCGTGCGGCGCACAACGACCGAATACGCCTTCATCGCACCGCCGGGCGGAGCGGTTCCTGCGGAAAGGGTGACGACGACTTTCACCGCCGTGGACAAAACCGCCGACCAAACGGGCGGCTGGATCGGCTACAGCGACACGACCAACGGCAGCACGACGACCATGGCCCATGTCTTCGGCTCGGACAGCACGCCCTTGGCCGCGGCCCAATACGACAAAAGCCTCCTGCGCTACGGCTATGCCAACACCACGACGTTCCAGACCGGGGAAACCAACTGGCGCAACTATTTCGTCACTACCCTCGTCCGCCGCTACAACCTCGCCCGCGGCGCGGGTGTCTGGTCGCGTTATTATCTGACCTTCTCCGACAACCTGGCCGGGGCCACGGCGACCATCGCGCAACGCGGCCTCGTGGCGCCCGAACTCGAGCCATTCGCTTTCACCGCGGAGAACTCCCCCCTGCTCGGATACTCCGTGACCGAGTCCGCATCGGGGCCCGTTGCGGCGCGCAATCCGGAGAACCCGAATCTGCGGCTCTATGCGCATCCCGTCGCGGGAAGCTATCCTCTCTTCCAAGTCCTGCGCGGCGACGGGCAGCACTTCCTGACTTGGAACCCGTATGCCATCGGCACCGCGGCCGGCGCCTCCTACATGACAAAACCCTACGACGGGAGTCTGTCCGGCCTGAAACTGCTCGGGTTCGCCCCGCCCTTTTCCGCGGTCGACCCCGCGCGGCACACCCGCCTCTCGACCATACTCTCCGCGCCAGGCTATGTCGCCGACGGGCAAGACCTCGCCTCGGTCAACAACTCGCGACTCGGGGATTGGAAGACGCAAGCTTTCGGATCGTCCACCCCTTCGCAGACGAATGCGGCCGCCGGCGATCCCGACAACGACGGGCTGAACAACCTGCAGGAATACGCCGCCGCATCCGATCCTCTCTCCCGCTCGCCCGCCGCGTTGGGCATCGCGCCGGGACCGCAAGGCAACGGCGCCGTGTTCAGCTTCCGCCGCCGCGCCGATGCGACCGCGCGCGGGCTGAATTACATTTTGGAACAGACCACGGACCTCGCCGCCGGCGCTTGGACCAAAGTCGGCACGAACGCGCTGTCGGTCGAAAACGCGGAAGCCGGGACCGAAGTGGTCACCCTGCAGTTGGATAATCCGCAGCAGGCGTTCGTCAGACTCCGGCTGCAGCTCGAGGAGTAAGCGTCCCCCGGCATTGACGCCGAACGATGCGGCGGGCAGAAAAGCCCGTGCCCGACATTTCTTCGCCCAGTGGCTGGGTCCTCTCGATCGCGGCCGCCTTCCTCGTCGGCATGGCCAAAACCGGATTCGGAGGACTGGGGATTTTTTCCGTCCTGCTGCTGGCCGAGGTTTTTCCCGCGCGCGAGTCGACCGGCGTGCTGCTTCCCATGATGATTTTCGGGGATGTCCTCGGTGTTGCCTTTTACCGGCGTCACGCCAGTTGGTCCGATCTGCTCCGCCTGATCCCCCCGGCCGCCGCCGGCATCGTGCTCGGATGGTGGATCATGCCCCGCATCCCGGATGCGGCCTTCCGCGATTTTCTCGGCTGGCTGATCATCGTGCTCATGGCCCTGACACTCCTGCAGCGCAGATTCCCGGGGATGGCCAAGGATGCCGCGCACTATCCGGCGGTCGGCGTGCTGGCCGGCGTGGCCACCGGGGTCACCACGATGGTGGCCAACGCCGCCGGGGCGATCACCGCGTTTTATTTCCTCGCGCGGCGGATGGACAAAATGACCTTCGTCGGCACCACCGCGTGGTTCTACCTCGTCATCAACCTGATCAAGGTGCCGTTCAGCACGCACCTGGGCCTGATCAACGCGTCTTCGCTCACCTTCGACGCCATGATGTTACCCGCCATCGTCCTCGGCGCGCTTTCCGGAAGATGGCTCCTGCACCTCGTCCCGCAGAGACTCTTCGAGGCCGTGACCATCGCGCTGGCCATCTTGGCGGCCGTCCGGTTGGTCGGCGTCAGCTGATGCCAAGTCCCAAAAATTTTAAACTTTGGTAGGGACGAGCGGCTCGCTCGTCCGCTCTCTTTCCAACGGACACGCGAGCTCTCCGAGCCGGAGGTCCGCGTGTCCCTACCCCCAGGACCTCGTCGAACAGTCCGGATCCATTTCGCGCTTGTTATGACAGGATCAGGCCCGCAGGAGCGGGAGAGTCGGGAATTGCCGTCCGAGCACCGGGGCGGACGGAGTTTTCAACCATTGCTCGAGGAGCGTGGCATAGACGCTGCGGAAATCCGTGTGGTGCACAAGGTCTCCGCGCTCCAGTTTGGTCAGGCTGGGATGTTTGCCGACCAACCCTCCCTTGAGCGCGCCGCCGAAGAGAAAGATCGGGGCGGCCGCGCCGTGGTCGGTTCCGCCGCTGGCATTCTGCGCCACGCGGCGCCCGAACTCGCTGAAGGTCAGCAGCGTGACGCGGTCGAAATTCCCCTGCGCCTTCATGTCGCGGCAGAAGGCGCCGACCGCCTGGTCGAAGGTGGCCAGCAGGCGCTCGTGCGAACCGGCCTGGTTGGCGTGCGTGTCGAAACCGCCGAGCGACACATAATAGACGCGCGAAGACATGCCGCCGCCGATCAGACGCGCAACCAACTCGAGACGCCGCCCCAGATCCGTCGCGGGATAATCCGTCCCGCGGTGCGCCTTGCGCAGGATATCCTGCACTTTGGAAGACGACGCCACCGCGTCCAGCGCGGTGCGCTGGAGGAAGTCCGCGACATGAACATCCTGGTCAGCCGCCCCGAAGAGCATGTCGATCGAGCCCCCGGCCGACGCGGAGGCATCGTCCATCGCCTCCATGGGCGCCGGGTCCATGCCGTCCTGGAACTGGTATTCGCGGGGCGTGCCGATGGCGATGGATTTGCCGGATTGCGACCGCAGCGCCTGCGGAACTTGGTCTCCGACCGCGATGGCCGCTCCGGGATCCTCGCCGGCGCAGGCCGCGTCGCAGTAGCGGCCGAGCCATCCGTAGGACTCGTTCTTCTCCGCATCGCTCGCCGTGTGCCAGATCTCGGTGGCGCGGAAATGCGAACGGTTCGGGTTCGGGTAACCGACACCCTGCACGATGGAAGCGTGGCCGTTCCCGTGCAATTCGGCCAGATTGCGCAGCGAAGGATGCAATCCGCAGTAGTCGCCGAGCCGGTGCACCTCGTCGGCGGCAACCGCCAGTTGCGGCCGCGCCTTGTAGTAGGCATCGTCGGCAAAAGGTATGACAGTGTTCAACCCGTCGTTGCCGCCGGCCAATTGCATGACGACAAGGATGGTGTCGTCCTTGCCGGTGGACGGCACGAAACTGGAAGCGGCGACACCGTCGAGCGCGGCGAAGGTGCGGTTGACGAACGACGGGACGGTCGGTGCGATGGCGCCGCCGAGGATGACGGTGCGGAGGAATTTGCGGCGGGTGAAGAACGGGTCGGTCATGGTCAGCACAGGTTGTATTCGGGACAGCCGAGCAGGACGATCGAGGCCTCGCGCACCGTTTCGTCGTTGCAGGGGAAAACTTTGCCGGCAAGCAAGGCGTCGAGTTTGTGCCGGGTGGCCTTGCTCGGCGGCACGGCGAGGAAGACTTTTTCCAGCCGGTCGGCCAGCGCCGCGGCACCCGTCCGTGCGCTGTGCGGCGCGACTTTGGCCCACGCCGCCGCATCCATCGAACCTTCCCCGCCGACAGGCAGAGGAGCTGCGGCAACGGCGAAGAGACGGGCCGTGTTGCTGCGCCGGATAAGCGTGGCACTGTTGATCCACGCCGCGCCGCCGTCCCACCCCTTGACGCTGGGCGGCTCGAAAAGGCCCTGCCCGAGTTCCTCGGTCAGAGGAATGGCCAAACGCGGCGGCAAAAGCTGCCGGCCGGTCTCTCGGGAAGCCTGCACCAACCACTGCACCGGGCTTTTGATCTGCGTGGCCCGCGCGCGAGGCGAGTAAAATTCCGGCCGGGTGAAAATCGCGCGGAGCAGTTCGCCGGTGCGCAGATCGTTCGCGCGGTAATGCGCCGCGAGCGAGGCGACCAACTCCGGTTCTGGCTGCGGGTAGGCGTAGAATTCCCACAGTTTGCCGGCGAGGAATTCCGCGCACCGCGGCTGGGAGCAGAGAATTTCGACCGCTTCGTCGGCGCCGAAATTCCCCCTTCGCCCGAGGAGTTGTTTCGGTCCGTCATCGTGACGACGCTGGGCGAAGACCGCCTCCCCATCGTCCATTTTGACCGTCCAACCGGTGAAACAACGCGCGGCCTCGCCGATGTCGTTTTCCGAGTAATGCCCCTCACCCAGGGTGAAAAGCTCCATCACCTCGCGGGCGAAATTCTCGTTCGGCGACTTGGCTTTGTTCTCGCGGCCGTCGAGCCACACGAGCATGGCGGGGTCGCCGACCATGGCCGAGCACAGCTCGCGGAATGGACCCACGGCCAGACGCCGCAAAGTCTGGTTTTGCCCCAGCATGATGTGGTTGAACTTCACCTTGGCCTGGCTCGTCGCGAAATGCCCGTGCCAGAAAAGGGTCAGCTTCTCCCGCACGGCGGCAGAGTCGGCGCGCATACGCTCCATCCACCAAGTGCGCATGTTGTCATAAACTTCGCGCGCTTGCCGCCGGTGGCCGCCGGCTTCCATGACACCCATCATGTCCTCGGCCCGCCGCGCGCGGAACAGTTGGCGCCGCTTCAGGCGCTCGGCCGGATCGGTCGCCGGCGGCGGCGGCAGGCCCCCTCCGTCGTCCGCAAGCAGGCGGTCCACCGCGCCTTCCAGCCCCGCTGACGCCAACACCTCCGCATCTTCGGGTGTGCCTCCGAAACCCGCCCGCCGCAGGAGGTGTGCGGCAGCATCGGGCTGCCAGTCGGTGTGGACCGGGGGACGCATCGATCGTTTAAACCCCGGCATACGTTTGCAGTTGCGAAACAAAATGCTTTGGCGTTCGTCGGGAATCGCCTCGTAGGCAATCACTTTTGCCAGCGGGCGCGGGATATGGCATCGTCTTTGTGGTGAGCAACCCGGTTCCCAAACTCCTCGCGGTCTTCCTCGCCGGCGCGGGCCTCGGCTACGCGGCGGCCAACTGGCCCACGCTGGCCGGTTACGCCGCAGCATCCGCGCCACCGGATGCAACGGAAGCCGCGCCCTTCGAAGCCGTGCCCATCGTCAGCATCGCTCCGCCGAGCGCACTGCGCGAGAAGAGCGGGTCGGACGAAGACGACGCGAAAAAGCGAGTTGCCGACAAGGCCCGAAAATCCGGCGCGCGCAAAGCAGCGCTGGCCGGCGTGATCGACGAACTCAACAGGATTCACCGGGTAGCCCCGGACCAGCGCGACGAGAAAAGGGAAAAAGAACTGCTCGAGGAATGGAGCGAACTCGATCCCGTCGCCGCGTCCGCATGGGCGGCGGAAGCCTTTGCCGCGGGGGCCGACGAGAGTCTCTTGCGCACGGCACTTCTCCGCTACGCCCGCCGGGATCCCCGCGCGGCCGCCGATTGGGCCGCCTCGCTCGCCTCGCCCTTGGTGCGCGACTCCGCCCTGCGGGAGATTTTCGAAACGTGGTCGGCGCGGGATTCGCGCGGCGCCGCGGAGATGGTCGGGACGCTGCCGATCGGCACGGCCCAATCGACCGCCGCGGCCGTCGTGGGCAAGCATTATGCCCGCGTCGATCTCGATGGGGCACTGGCTTGGATGGGCACCCTGACCGCCCCGGCGCAAAGTGCCGCCTTCCAATCGATCATGCGGACTCTTTGGACCCCGACGAATCCGGGTGCGACGTTGCCTTGGCTGCTGGCCCAATCTAACCCCTTGTTCCGCAACCAAGGCATGCGCTTCGTCGCCGCGGAATGGGCCAAGCGCGACCCGCTCTCCACCTTGGCCCAGGCCGACGTTCTCCCCGGCCGCAGAGACCACGATCTCTTCATCGAGACCGCCCTGCGCACCTACACACAGACCAACCCCCGCGAGGCCGCCCTCTGGCTGGCCAGCCAACCCGCCTCCCCCGAGACCGAACGCTTGATCGGCCAAGTCGTGTCGGCTTGGACCGCGTTCGAACCAAGGGAGACAGCCTTCTGGGCGAGCCATTTGCAGAACCCCGCGTTGCGCGTCAAATCCATCACCGCCGTGGCCGGTTCATGGGCGAAAGTCGATCCAAACGGTCTGGCCGAATGGATTAGCACCCTGCCTGATACCGCCACCCGCGATGCCGCTCTCGGCGGCGCGACCAGTGTCTGGATGCGCACCGATCCGGCCGGTGCAGCGCGGTGGGCCGAGAGCATCGCCGACAACCGCAAACGCAGCCAGAGCATCACGCAGATCGTGGGCGAATGGAAAAACCACGACGCCGCGGCCGCGCTCGCTTTTGTCCTCAACACCCAGGCCATCGACAACAAGCTCCGCCAGCGCCTGCTGCGCTGATTCCCGGCTTCTCTGCCGGCAATTTTTTGCCGGGCATACCGGACGGAACAAATGGGCAAAAAAACGGGTTAACTTTTTCCCGAACTCAACGGACAATCACGTCCGTAACGGACTATCTCGCGCGGTTAGCTCAGCGGTAGAGCGGCTCGTTTACACCGAGTTGGTCGGGGGTTCGATCCCCTCACCGCGCACCATCTTCGCCGTGGACGTCACAGTGTTTTTTGTTTAGCCCTTGGCGCTTCCGCACATCTCCCCATGCAAAACAAACCGCGCCTTTCTTTCTGGCAGATCTGGAACATGTCCTTCGGATTCTTCGGGATCCAGTTCGGCTGGGGTTTGCAGATGGGCAACATGTCGGCGATCTACGAACGGCTCGGAGCGAACGAGAGCCAACTTCCGCTCCTCTGGCTCGCCGCGCCGGTCACGGGCCTGATCGTGCAACCGATCATCGGCTACATGAGCGACCGGACGTGGAACAAGCTCGGTCGGCGACGGCCGTATTTCCTCGTCGGCGCCATCCTTGCCTCGCTGGCCCTGCTCGCCATGCCGCACTCGGGGGTTTTATGGATGGCGGCCGGTTTGCTCTGGATTCTCGACGCCTCGGTCAATGTGAGCATGGAACCTTTCCGCGCATTCGTCGCCGATCTGCTTCCGGAAGAACAGCGCACCGTAGGTTTCGCCATGCAGAGCGTGTTCATCGGCGCGGGCGCGGTCATCGCCTCGCTGCTTCCCGGATGGCTGGGCAAATGGGGGGTGTCCACCGCTCCGACCGCGGAGCACGCTATCCCGCAGGTTGTGGTCTGGGCTTTCACCATTGGTGCGGTGGTTTTTCTGCTTTCGGTGCTTTGGACCATCGTCACCACGAAAGAATATCCGCCGGAAGACATGGAGGAGCTTCGCCGCAAGAAGCAGGAGGGATGGGGCGAGATCTGGGTCGCATTCAAGGAAATGCCCGTTCGCATGAAGCAACTCGCGGCCGTGCAGTTCTTCACCTGGATGGCGCTTTTCTCCATGTGGATATTTTTCTCGGTGGCCGTGGCCCGGAACATCCTCGGCGCGACCGACACGACCTCGGCTCTTTACCAGCAGGGCATCGACCTCGCGAACGAATGCTTTGCGGTCTACAACTTCACCGCATTCATCGCCGCGATGGTCTTCCTCTGGCTCGGGCGGAAAATGAGCGCGAAATCGATTCACATCATCTCGCTCGCGCTGGGCGGAATCGGTCTGGCCAGCGTCGGCCTGATCAAGGATCCGTTCCTGCTCAAGGTCGCGTTCGTCGGCGTGGGCATCGCGTGGGCCTCCATCCTCTCCATGCCCTACGCCATGCTTTCCAGCGCGCTTCCGGCCGACCGCATGGGAGTCTACATGGGCATCTTCAATTTCTTCATCGTCATCCCGCAGATCCTCGTCGCAATCCTGCTCAGCCGCGCGATGGAATACTTTCCGCAGGTCAACCGCCTGAGCGCCGTGGTGTTCGGCGGCTTTGCCATGCTGCTGGCCGCACTGCTCACCCTGCGTGTCCGGTCATCCGGCCAGAAGGCATCGGCCTAACTGCCGGGCTGACGCGCGCGCTTTGTCGCGTATCATCGTTCCGTGGCGACTGTCGCAACGCACAAAAAGAGCAATCTCGATCTCTGGCTGATCCTGCTGCTGGCCGCCGCACTTCGCCTTTGGTCGCTCGACATCAAAGAGGCGCATTTCGACGAGGGGATCAACGGGTGGTTCTCCGACAAACTGAGGGAAAGAGGAGGTTTCGCCTACGACCCGACCAACTACCACGGACCGTGGCATTTTTACTCCGTCTTCCTTTCGCAGAGTTTGCTCGGACGCAACATCTGGGCGCTGCGCCTGCCGGTCATCGTGGCCAGCCTGCTGTGTATCCCGGCGCTCTTTCTTTTCGCGCGCTGGTTCGGGCGCAATGCGGTGCGCTGGGCAGCGCTGGCTTTCGCCGTCTCGCCGGCCTGCATGTTCTACGGACGCTACTCCATCCACGAACCGTGGTTCGTCTTGTTCTGCATGATCTTCGCGTGGGGGGCGATCGCGCTGTGGCTGGATCGCGACAAGACTGGACTGTGGGCCGCGGCGGCGGGACTGGCAGGAATAATCCTGAACAAGGAGACTTACATCATCCATGCGGGCTCGCTCGCCTTGGCCGCCGGCGTCTTTGTGTTGTGGAACCGCGTCTCGCCGCTGAGGCCGCCGCCCGAGCGCGCGGCCGCGCGCAGTTGGCACAGCAGAGACGCGTTCCTCGCCGGCGGCGTGATGGTTTTTCTCCTCGTCTTTTTTTATTCAGGCAACCTTTTCCACCTCCCCGGATTGTTGGGTCCATTCGAGGCCTTGCTCGCCTGGACCAAAACCGGTGCGGAAGCCAACGGCCACGACAAGCCGGC
>JAFMJK010000164.1 GCA_017853515.1 Chthoniobacterales bacterium
ATTCGACCGGCAACGAAAGTTTCTCGTTGAAGAACTCCAAGGTGTAGGGAAGCGACGCGCCGCCCCCGGCCAGCAGCACGCGCACCGGGGCGGAACCGCCTTGGTTGGTGCGGTAGAAGGTGACGGAGCGGGTGATTTCGTTGTGGATGCGCGTCATGACAGTGCGCGCAATCTTGCCGACTTCCGCGGCGTCGCCGGTCGCCTCGTAGTTCCCGGGCGGCGGTATGAAGGCGTCTTTGACCTTGAGGGATTCCACCTCGACAAACGATTTGGCTTCGAATGTTTTTTGCAGCGCCGCGGTGATCGAATTGCCGCCGACGGGTAGAGTCCGGATGAAGAGCCGGTCCGCTTCGGCAAAGATCAGGTTTGTGGCGCGGGCGCCTATGTCGATGAGCAACGTGCAGCCGGGCAAGTCCGGGTAGTTGTAGCGCAGCGAGTTGTAGAGCGCGGTCGGGGAGGTTTCGATGTGATCCGGAGACAATCCCGCGGACTGCACCGCTTCGACCGTCGACTCGAGGCTGTCCAGTTTGGTGGCGAGGATGAGCGCGCCCAGCTTGCCGGCCTCCGTTTCGGGCAGGACTTGATGACAGAGCGAAACCTCCTCGATGGGATAGGGAATGCTCTGCTGCGCCTCGAAAAAAAGCACCTGTTCGACCTTGTCCGCATCGCCTTGGGGAATTTTGACAAATCGCGCAAAAACACCTTGGGACGGCACGGCCATGGCCAGCGGGCCGGTGCTCCACTTCAGCTTGGAGCGCAGTTCGTTCAGCGCGATTTTGAGCTGGCCCGGGCGGCTGGCGTCGGCGGCCGGATCAGCCAGCAATTCAGCCCGAGCCAAGCCCGAAAGAATCATTGAGTCGCCGGGGGCGGCGTCGAACACCGCCATCGTGACGGTTTGCATGCCGAGATTGAGCGCGGCGACGCGTTTGGCGGCGGGCATGGGGAAGCAGGTGCTCCGGAGGTCAGAATCCGGCTGGGCGGGCTTTGATGGCTTCGTAATAGTCCCAAGCCAAGGGGGCGAACGGAGTTTCGTTTTTGTTCAGAACGTAGCCGTTTACTTGTTCGAGACTCGACCACCACTGTCCTTTGCCTTTCCAGCTTTTTTCCGCAACTAGCTGGCCCTGCTTCGTGATGGTCACCCCCACGTCGACGATGGCAGAACTCACCGTGCCGGGGGCCTTGCCGTCAAAAAACCGCTCGAGAGTGCGGGGACTTATATACATCACGGAATTCATGCCCTTGGCCTGCGGGATGGCTGTGTGGGTGACGGAACCGATGAGGAGGGTTCCTTTCGGGTACTCTTTGCTCTTGTTGTTGAGCAGGACGTAGTAGTTGAGCGTGAGATCGTCGAGAAACTGCGGAAGCTTGGCCTTGGGCTGCCAGTCGAAACTTACTTCGAGTTCGATGAAATCTTTGTTCTTGGGCACCTTTTTGTTCTTGGGCCCGTAGTTGATCGAGTATTCCGGGGTTGTGACCAAGTCGGGCGTGATCTTCGCGATCTGGAATTCGGTGTTCTGTTGGGCCTGAACAGCGGATGCCGCGGCGGCGGCCAGCACAAGGGAGAACAGGGCGGTTTTCATGGGCTGGTTAGAATACCGGAAAAACTCCGGAGTTCCAGAACTTCCTCTGTTAGCGGGCCCCGATACCGAAAAGGACCACCGGCACGGTTTTGAGGAGGATTTTCAGGTCCAGGCCGAGTGACCAATTGTCGATGTATTGCACGTCGAGTTTCACCCAGTCTTTGAAGTCCTTGAGGGTGCTGCGGCCGCTGATTTGCCACAGGCAGGTCAGCCCCGGCTTCATGCTGAGCCGGCGGCGGTAGGCGGTGAGTTCGAAGTTGTCGACCTCGTAGAGGGGCAGGGGGCGCGGACCGACCAAGCTCATCTGCCCCATCAGCACATTGAAGAGCTGGGGAAATTCATCGAGACTGCTTCTGCGCAGCCAGCGCCCGAACGGCGTGATCCGCGGGTCTCCCTCGATCTTGAAGACCGGGCCGCTCATCTCGTTGCGTTCCTCCAATGCGGCCCGCTCGGCCTCCGCGCCGGCGCGCATGGAGCGGAACTTCAGCATGGTGAACGGCTTGCCGTGCAAGCCGGCCCGGCGTTGTTTGAAAATCACCGGCCCGGGCGATGTGGCTTTGATCACGGCCGCGATGAGCAGGAGCAAGGGTGAAAGGATGAGGATTCCGAGCAAAGCCCCGACGCGGTCGATCACGCCCTTGAGGAGCAGCGCCCATGACAACTCGGGAGTCACTTTGAGGACGAGCATCGGTGTCGGGCCTAGCGTGTCATAGGTCGGACGCGCGATGGATGTCCGCACGTAGTTCGCCCCGATCCATGCCTCCACTCCCTCCGTTTCGCAGGCGGCGATGCAGTCCTGCAAGCTGGCGGGAGCCTGGGCGCCGAAGGCGAAGATGACGCGCCCCACGCTATGCTTGTGGATGGCTTTGACCAGGGTGCCCGGCCCATGCTCCTCGAGGTTGATACGCTCGACCACGTCAACCTCGAGTCTTTGCACGGGTGAGAGGGATTCGAGGATTTGGTCCATCGCCCCGGGTGTCCCGGCGAAAATGACTTTCTCGCCTTGTGCGCCGCGCCGCAGTCGCCGCAGGTAAATGTCGCGGTAGACCGCTTCGCGCAGGAGCAATCCGACCGGCGCGAGGACGAGAAAAATGAGGAAGGCCGAGCGACTGGGAATCCCGAGCTTCAAAAACACCACGCACGCGCCGAGAATGAGGCCGAGCCACGCGCCGGCATAAGCGATCTGGCGCAAGGACCGCGCCGCCGTTTTTTCCAGAGGATATTGATAAAAGCCCTGCATCTCCAAAAGCAGCGGGCCGAACAGCCCCACCACAACGAAGATCCAGACGAACGTCTGGAGCGATGGGATTTCGGGGAGAAAATCGAAATCGATGATCTGGAAGCGTCGCAGCGCATAACCGACGTAGAGCGCGCCGAGCAGGATCAGGCCGTCGGCGATCTGGTTGGCTTGCAGTGAGAGTTCCTGCTTGCGAGAAATCATCTGGTGACAGGTTCGTGTTGGCTCGGCGGCAGCACTACAGTTAACTACCGATCAGCATTCCATGAAATCCCGAAAAAAGCGAGCGACCGCGGTCAAGGCCCGTGTTGTCGGAACGACGCACACGCTGGCCGGTCTCCGCGCCGCTGCGCGCCTGCGTCATGGGCAGGGGGTTGATGTGGTCGAGGTTCGGCTCGATTGCCTTGCGGCGCATGAACGCCTTTTGACCGGGCTGATCGGCGCCATTCGCCTGCCTGTTCTGCTCACCGCGCGGCATCCGCTGGAGGGCGGTGCCGGCAATCTCACCTCCTCCCGCCGACGCGCTTTGCTCGAGACCTTTTTGCCTTTCGCGTCATTGATCGACGTCGAGGTGCGCAGTGCCGGTGCTTTTGCCGGTGTCCTCGAGACAGCCAGGAAGAAGCGTCTGGAAATCCTGCTCTCCGCGCACAGCTTCAAGCACACTCCCGCAGCCGCTGCGCTGGCCCGGACCGGGCGGGAGGCCCTGCGGCACGGAGCCGATATTTGCAAAATCGCCGTGCAATTGCGCAATGGTGCGGACCTCGCGCGACTTCTGCTCTTCCAGACCATGGCGAAGCATCCGCTCGCCACCATGGGCATGGGGCCTCTCGGGAAAATTTCGCGGCTTCTTCTGCCGCTGGCCGGGTCCCGCCTGGTCTACGGATACATCGATCGGCCGCAAGTCGCCGGGCAGTGGCCCGCCGCGCTGCTTGCGGAACGACTGAAGGAGGTTGCGCCATGAAGGAACTGACCGAACAAGCCAAGAATACCGAGTCCCTCGGTGCGGAAGAGGTGGCCGCGGCGGCCGCCGCGCTTTTGTCCGCCGATTTTTCCGACGAAGACAAAGCCGATTTTCTCGATGCGCTCAACCGCCGAGGGGAAACGCCCGCGGAGGTCCGGGCTTTCGCCGCGGAGTTCCTCCGCGCCGCTGTTCCGTTCGATGTTCCGGCGGGAATCGGTCGTGTTCTCGATGTGTGCGGCACCGGCGGCGACAAGCTCGGGCTCTTCAATATTTCCACCGCGGTGATGTTCGTTGCCGCGGGAGCCGGCGCGCGGGTCGTCAAGCACGGCAACCGCGGCATCACTTCGCGCAGCGGGGGCGCGGATGTTCTCGAGGCGCTCGGCATTCCGGTCGAGTCGCCCGCGGAAAAGCAGCGCGAATTGCTCGAGGTGTGCGGCGCCTGTTTTCTTTTCGCGCCGCGGTTCCATCCGGCCTTCAAAGCAGTGGCCGGCGCGCGCAAAGTGCTCGCTGCGCGCGGACGCGCATCGATCTTCAACATGCTCGGTCCGCTCCTCAATCCGGCGCGTCCCGCCTTTCAGCTCACCGGCGTCTTTTCCGAGTCTCTTGTGCCGCTCTATTCGGCGGTCTTGCCCGGGCTCGGCCGCGAGCGGGCCTGGGTGGTTCACGGCAAAGTCGATGGAGGGGTCATGGACGAAATTTCCACCGCGGGTCCGACAATCATTTCGGAAGTGGTCGGCGGCGAAACCGCTTCGCGGGACATTGCCGCGGGCGAACTGCTTGCAGCGCCCGCGTCGCTCGAACTGCTCAAAGGCGGCGATGCGCAAGCCAACGCCGGGATTCTCACCCGGATCCTCGCGGGCGAGAAGGGACCGCAGCGCGACATCGTTGTTCTCAATTCGGCCGCGGCGCTCATCGTCACCGGGTCGGCGGCCGATTGGGTCGAAGGGCTGGCTTTGGCTTCCGAGTCGATCGACTCGGGTGCGGCGCGACGGGTTCTCGAGGTAATGCGCGCGACCGCCTAAGGCCGCGGCGCCTTGTTCATGATCTTGACCCAGATTGGCAGGGCCAGAGTGGCGCCGTAGCCGCGATCGACGATTTGTTTGGGTTGGTCGAACCCGACCCAAACACCGCAGGTGGTTTGCGCATCGAAACCGATGAACCATGCATCGCGGTAGTCATTGGTGGTTCCGGTCTTTCCCCCGGCCTTGCCTTTGTAGCCGAAAGCTTTGGCCACGGCGCCGGTGCCTCGGACCATCGC
>JAFMJK010000012.1 GCA_017853515.1 Chthoniobacterales bacterium
ATCGCCGGCGCCGAGCTTGGCAATGCCGCACCCGATGGCGGCATCTACGCCCGCTCCGCGGCGGGCGAAGAAACGGTGACGGTGCCCGAGGCGCTGTCCGGGGCCGTCCGCGCCGCGGTCTTTCCCCCGGCGCCGGTCAGCTCTCCCCGTTGACCCAGCGCCGGCAACGGCCGGCCAGAAACTCGATCCACTTCGGGTTTTCGTTCAGGCAGGGGATCAACTCGAGATGCTCGCCGCCGGCCTCCTCGAAAGTTTCTTTGCAACCCTCCGCGACTTCCTCGAGCGTTTCGAGGCAGTCGGCGACGAAGGACGGACAAATCACGAGGAGTTTCTTTTTCCCCTCGCGACCGAGACGCTCGACGGTCACGTCGGTCTGCGGCGTGAGCCAGGGATCGCGGCCGAGACGCGATTGGAAAGCGAGCACCGTTTTTTCTTTCGGGATGCCGAGGCGCTCGATGAGCAGGTCCATGGTGCGCACGCACTGGTGGCGGTAGCAGGTGGCATGCGAAGGGCTGGCGCAATGGCAGCAGTCCGGAACGGTCAGGCAGTGCGCGTGCGAAGGGTCGCTCTTGCGCAGGTGCCTCTCGGGCACGCCATGGTAACTGAAGACCAGCGTGTCATAATCGTGCTGCAAGTGCGGGCGCATCGCGTCGGCCAGCGCGTCGATGTATTCCGGATCGTCGTAGTAGGGCTGCAGCAGAGTCGTCTTCATGTCCGGCTTCTGCCGCGCCACTTCCTCCATGGCCTGCACCACCGCCGTCTCGTAGCTCGACATCGCGTAGTGCGGATACATCGGAACGATGAAAAGTTCCTCCGTCCCCTCGGCGACGATTTGGCGCATGACGTCGGGCACCGCGGGTTTCCCGTAGCGCATGGCCAGATGCACCGGCACGTCGACCTTGGCTGCGAGAAGATCGCGCTGCTTCTTGCTTGTGACAATGAGCGGCGAACCCGCATCGGTCCAGATGGTGGCGTAGGCCGCGGCGCTTTTGCGCGGACGGAACGGCAGGATGAAAAGGTTGAGCACGATGGACCGCAGGATCGGATTCACATCGAGCACGCGACCGTCGGAAAGGAACTCCCGCAGGTAGCGCCTGACGTCCGGGACTTTGGTCGAGTCCGGGGAGCCGAGATTGAGAAGTAGGACAGCTTTTTTGCTCACGATTGTTTGCGGGTGCCAATTTCTTCTGCGAGCCGCAAGCCGTTCCGGATGCATTGGCCCGCCGCGATGCCGCCGCGGTAGTTGCCGACAAAATGCAGCCCGGGATGCGCCGCTTCCAGCTTTTCCAGCGCGGAAAGCACCTCGCCGTATCCGCGGTTGTATTGGGGGATGGCGCGCGGCCAGCGGATGATGCGGCGGAAAACCGGTGCGCCCCGCACGCCGAGCAGGGCACCGAGATCCCCGCAGACCAGATCCACAAGCCCCTCATCCGGGAGCGCGGCCAAGTCCGGTTGGCGAGCGCCCCCCACGAAAGTGGTCAGGAGCACATGGCCCTCCGGCGCGCGACCGGGGAAGAGGCTCGAGGAAAAAATCGTGCCGAGGATTTGCCGCTTCTCGGCCGACGGCACGAGCATGCCGAATCCATCGAGCGGATGTCCGACCTCCGCGCGGCGGAAGCCGAGGGCGACGATACTCACCGGCGGATATTCGATCCGTCCGAGAAAACCCAGCCTTCCTTGCACGGCGGGAGACCACGGGAGTTGCGGCACCGCGAAGGCGGGGACAGCGCAGACGAGCGTCCCCGCCTCCGCGCGCTTGCTTCGCCCTTCTTCGTTCCAGGCGACAGACCAACCGGCGGCGCTTTCGGCGATGGACTCGACACGCGCATGGCAACGGAGGTCTTCGCCAAGCATGACCGCAAGACGTGCCGGCAACTCACCCATGCCTTCACGGAAGGACATCATCTTTTGCCGCGGCCCGGTTCGCCGCATCCGCAATGCTCCGCGGATGAAGGAACCATGCTCGCGTTCCAGACTCCACAGCTTGGGAAACGCATGCCGCGCGGAAAGTTTCTCCGGATCACCCGCATAGATGCCGGCCACAAAAGGCTCGATCGCGTAGTTGAGAATTTCCCCGCCGAGGCGACGACGGACGAGATCGGCCAACGATTCGTCGTCCGCGTTTCCCCGGGCGATGAACGGTTCGCCCAAGACGCGCATCTTGCCGCGCAGGGAAAATAGCGGCGTGGCGACGGCACCCGCCGGACTGGAGGGAAGCGCAACCGGTTCCCCGCCGCGAACCAGGAAACGTTTTTTCGCCCCGGGGCGGATGATCTCGCTGTCCAGCCCCGCTTCCCGCATGAAGGAATCGACCTCCGGGTCGTTGACCATCATGGAATTCGGTCCGCACTCGACGAGAAACCCATCGCTCCTCTCCGTCTGCACGGCACCGCCGGCGCGCGCGGCCGACTCGAGCACCGTCACCGCGATGCCGCGGCGCTTCAGCGCGACGGCCGCCGACAGGCCGGTCAGTCCGGAGCCGAGAATGATCACCGGACCGCTGGCCATCAGATGGTTTTGGAATGGCGCCCCTCGCCCGGTTGGGCGTAGGCGTCGAAACACATGGCGATGTTGCGGATAAAAAGACGCCCCGCTTCGGTCACCGTGATGGAGTCGCCGGTCAATTCGATCAACCCGTCGGCCGCAAACTCCCGGAGGGCGGACAAGCTGTCGGAAAATTTCCCGGCAAAGCGGACGGGGAAAATTTCTTCCACCGCCGCGAAGTCCAAACGGAAGTCGCACATCAGGCGCATGATGATGTGGCGGCGGAGGACGTCCTCGTCCGAGAGCTCGAGGCCGCGGTCGACCGGAAGACGGCCCGCGGCAAGATCGTCATAATACTGCTCGAGCGATTTGCGGTTCTGCCGGTAAGTGCGTTCTGTCTGGGAAATGGATGAAACCCCGAAGCCGCGGATCTCCGTGCCGCCGCGCGTGCTATAGCCTTGGAAATTCCGCTGGAGCGTCCGCGACTCGAGGGCGCGGACCAACTCGTCGCCGGGACGCGCGAAGTGGTCCATGCCGATGAAAACGTAGTCCGCGGCCGTGAGCGTCTCGATGACCAGTTTGAGCATGGCCAGCTTGTCGCCGGGATCGGGTAACTGCGCTTTTTCCAGGATCTTCTGCGCCGGAACCATCCACGGCACGTGGGCGTAGCTGAACACGGCAAAGCGGTCGGGGCCGTAGGCCAGCACGCGCGCCAGCGTCCGCCCGTAACTTTCGGGCGTCTGCCCGGGCAGGCCGTAGATCAGATCGACGTTGACCGATTCGAACCCCTCGCCGCGCAGCCAGGCGAAGGCTTGCTCGTTGCATTCGTCGGATTGCACCCGGTGCACCGCGCGCTGGACATCGGGGTTGACATCCTGGATGCCGAACGAGGCGCGGGTCATGCCGATCTCGCGGAAAGCGCGCACGTGGTCCCGCGTGAGAAAGCGCGGATCGAGTTCGACCGAACACTCGGCATCGCCGGCGAAAGTGAAACGCTTCTTTATTTCCGCGCCGAGCCGCAGGATTTGCGCGGGCGCGAGAAAGTTCGGCGTGCCGCCGCCGAAGTGGAGTTGGACGACTTGGCGACCCGCGACAACATCGCGCGGGAAAAGATCCATCTCCCGCATCAGCGCGTCGAGGTAGACCTCGGCGCGGCTGTTGTCCGTGGTGATGACTTTGTTGCAACCGCAGAACCAGCAGAGGCTCTCGCAGAACGGGAGATGAAAATAAAGCGAGAGACCGCCGCGCTCGGCCGACGCGGCCGCGACAAGCCGCTGCGCATCGGCATCGTCGCGAAACTGCAGGGCGGTCGGATACGAAGTGTAGCGCGGACCCGGACGGTTGTGCTTGCGCACCAGTTCGAGGTCAACCGGCGGCGCTGCGGCTCTGCTCATGGCGGTAGTTTTGCACGGTGTCGACGACGGCACCGACACTTTCGGGACGGGCGGCGGGGCGGATACCGTGACCAAGGTTGAAAATGTGGCCGCTCTGCCCGGCCATGTCGTCCAAAACGCGCCGGGCGGCCGCGGCGGCGGAAGCCGGATCCTCCTCGAGACAGGCCGGATCGAGATTCCCCTGCAAAGCAATGCCGGGTCCGAGCGCGCGACGCACTTCGCTCAACGGCGTGGCCCAGTCGAGCGAGAGCACCCTTGCTCCGGTCGAGGCCAGCGCGGCCGCCTCGCGGTTGCGTCCGCGGGCGAAAAAAATGACCGGCACTTCGGGTTTCAATTCCGCGATGACCTCGCGCACCCAGCGCAGCGACCATCTCTCGTAGTCGTCGCACCACGCGGCCCACGAATCGAAAATCTGGATGGCATCGGCGCCCGCGTCGATCTGGCGCCGGAAATACTTGGCCAGCACGCCGGACAGCATGGAAAGAAGTTGCTCGAGCACCGCGTCGCCGCGCGCGGCCATGGCGCGGATGATACTGCCGTCGCCCGACGACCCGCCCTCCACCATGTAAGCCGCGAGCGTCCACGGGGAACCGCCGAAACCGATGAGGGCCTGCGCGCCGCGCAACTCTTTCTTCGTCGAGGCGAGCGCACCGTAGACATAATCCAAGCGCTCATCCGCGCCCTCGGCGGAAAGTTTCTGCAAATCCGCGGAAGACCGGACGGCGAACTGCATGTCGACGCCCTTGCTTTCGCGGAATCCGTAGCCCTGGCCGAGCGCCTCGGGAACGACAAGGATGTCGCTGAAAATGATGGCGGCATCGAAACCGTAGCGCCGGATCGGCTGCATGGTGACTTCCGTGGACAAAGCGGGCGACCGCACCATTTCGAGGAAGCTGTGCTCTGTTTTCAGGGCCCGGTATTCGGGCAGGTAGCGTCCGGCCTGCCGCATCATCCAAACCGGCGGACGATCCACCGGTTGGTAACGGCAGGCGGAAAGGAAGCGCTCGCGTCCGCTCATCGGGAAATGGGTGTTTTGGGCTGCCACTCTGACCGGCCAAGTTCGCAGGGTAGGTGCCGACACTCAAGTTTTGCCGGGGGCGCCACCGCCCAATTTCCTTGACCGGAGACACCCTTCCCGGATTACTAGGATGGTCGTAGTCAGTGGAAACCAGTCAGCCTGGCCGGTTCCCCGTGAACCACGCCGCACCACAAGAGAATGTTCAGGAAATTTTTCGGTTTACTGTCGAGCGACATCGGCATCGATCTCGGCACCGCCAACACATTGGTTTACGTCCGCGATCAGGGCATCGTCCTGCGCGAACCTTCGGTCGTCGCCGTCCAAGCCGGCACCAACAAAGTCCTCGCCGTCGGCAACGAGGCCAAGCGCATGCTCGGCCGCACCCCGGGCAACATCGTCGCCATCCGCCCGCTCAAGGACGGCGTCATCGCCGACTTCGAGATCACCGAGGCCATGCTCTCGCACCTCATCAGCAAAGCGCACGGCGGACGCCGCATGGTTCGCCCGCGCGTGGTTATCGCCGTTCCTTCGGGAATCACCGAGGTGGAAAAACGCGCGGTGAAGGATTCGGCCACGCACGCCGGCGCGCGCGAAGTTTACCTCATCGAAGAACCGATGGCCGCGGCGATCGGCGTCGGCCTGCCCATCCAGGAAGCGGCGGGCAACATGATCATCGACATCGGCGGAGGCACGACGGAAGTCGCGCTCATCTCCCTCGCCGGCATCGTCTTCAGCCGCAGTGTGCGCGTGGCCGGCGACGAACTCGACGAAGCCATCGTCCAATACCTCAAAAGGAATTTCAACCTGGCCATCGGCGAACGCACCGCCGAGGAGATCAAGATCAAGCTCGGCTCCGCCATCAAGTTGCCGAAAGAAACTTCCATGGAAGTCAAAGGTCGCGACCTCGTCGCGGGGCTTCCCAAAACGATCACCCTAACCTCCCAAGAGGTGCGCGAAGCGCTCGCCGAACCGCTCAACAGCATCGTCGACGCCGTCCGCACCACCCTCGAGCGCTGCCCGCCCGAACTTTCCTCCGATCTGGTCGATCGCGGGATGGTCTTGGCCGGCGGCGGCGCCCTTCTCCGCGGGCTCGACCAACTCCTGCGCGAAGAGACCAATCTCCCGGTGCATATCGCGGATGATCCGCTCAGCGCCGTGGCCGAGGGCACGGGACGCGTCCTCAGTGAAATCGAAGTTCTCCGCAGCATCGCCCAAAACAGCACCCAGCGCACCATTCCCGCGGCCTGACCGCGTAGCGCCACGGGCTGAGGCGGGCCACCGCCCATGAAACCGCTGCATCTCGTCCTTCTTGCCGCGGCAGTGATCGTCGCGGTCGTCTTTCTCGCCTTTTCGCCGGACCGCATGCGCGCCTGGCAAAGCCGGTTCTTCGACGTGTCGACGCCCGCCTTACAGGCCGGCGCGGCGATCAACAACCGCATCAGCAAGCTCAACAAGGGATTGAGGACCGTGGACGAAATCGAGGCGGAAAACGCCGCCCTCACCGCGCAAAACAACGAGCTGCGCGCCTCGTCGCAGCTGCTCAAGGATCTTGCCGAGGAAAACCGCCGCCTGCGCGACACGCTCGGCTACCGCGAACGCTCCGCCTTCAGTCTCGTTCCCGCACAGGTCGTCAGCCGCGATTCCGGCAACTGGTGGAGCAGCGTGAAAATCAACCGCGGTTTCGGCAGCGAGATCGATTCCGCGCAACCCGTGCTCACCGCCGACGGGCTTGTCGGGCGCACCACCACGGTGGCCAAGGACATCTCCATGGTCCTGCTGCTGACCGACGAGACCTGCCAGGTCGCCGCGCGGGTCGAGGAGACGGGCGACCAAGGCATAATTTCCGGGCAGCGCACCGCGGGAGAAGGCTCCCCGACGCTCGTGCTCAACTTTCTCAAACGCAACGCCGACATCAAACCGGGCATGAAAATTGTCACGGCGGGGGTGAGCGGCGGCGTCTTCCCCGCGGGTATCCCGCTGGGCACAGTGAGGGAATTCCGGACACGTGAACTCGACGGGCAGGCTATCATCGAGCCGGCCGCGGACTTGGGCCGCCTCGAGGACGTGTTCGTGGTTCGCGGCACAAAATGATCCGCGCCGCCGTGCTCGTCGTGTCGGCCTACTTGGCCGTCATCGTGCAGGAATTTCTGCCGGCCATGCCCTTTTTCGCCGGCGCGCACGTTTATCTTCTGCCCGTCATCGTCTGTTTCGCCGTTCTCTGGTTTCCCTTCCCCGCGGCGCTGGCTTTCGCTCTCTACGCGGGATTGCTCGGCGACCTCGCCATGCTCCACGTCGACGGCGAGCACGTTGAAATCGGCCTCGGCTGGTCTATGCTCTTCTATGTTTTCCTTGCCGCCGTGCTCCGCCTCGTCGCGCCCGCTCCGTCCGGCCTGCGCTGGGAAACCCACTGCCTCGCCTCGGGTGCCGCGACATTCCTTCTTCTCGCCGGCCAATACCTCACCGTCTGCCTGCGGCGCGAATCGTTCCTGCTCAACGGGGAGGTGTTCGCCCAACTGGCCGGGCCCGCTCTGGCCGCGCTGCTGCTCGCGCCTTTGCTTTTTTTCTTTTTCAGCCTCTTCCCCGGCTTTGATCCCGGCCGGCGGGGGCGCCGTGTGAAGCGATGATCCGGCGCTCCCACGAATTCCGCATCGCGGTGCTCGGCGCCGTGGCGCTGTCCGTTTTCCTCATGCTCCTCGGGCGCCTCTGGTATGTGCAGGTGGCGCGCGGCTCGGAATACACCTCGCGCATCCGCAGCACCTCGCAGGTGAGTGTCCGCCTGCCCGCTGTGCGCGGGGAGATCCTCGACCGCAACGGGATGCATTTCGCGCGAAACCGCGCGAGCAACACACTCGAATTGTATCTCCCGGACATCGTGCGCGAATACCGCAACCGCTTCGGTGATGTCCCGATGCGCAATTACCGCACCACCGTCGGCGGAATGATGGCCGACAAATCCGAGCCGGATATCGTCAAAATCGTCAACGAAGCGGTCATCCCGCGTCTGTCGGAACTCGGGCTGGCCCGCGACTACAACGCCGACTCGCTGCGCAACCACTTCCGCAACGAAACCGAAGTCCCCTTCACCTACGCGGAGGATCTGGACTATGAATCGATGGCCCGGTTCGCCGAACACGGCGTCGAACTTGCCGGCGTCAACCTCACGGTGCGTCCCGTCCGTCGCTATGTCTACGGGGCCCTCGGCTCGCATTTCCTCGGCTATGTCGGTGTTCCCGACAAGATCGACAAGGAGGACGCGGCCGCTTTCAACTATTACCAACCCGACACGGAGGGCAAAGCGCAGCTCGAACTGGCCATGGACGCCGATCTGCGCGGTTCGCCCGGCGCGCGCATCATGCAACGCAACGCCAAGGGACGCATCGAGGGGGAAGCGCGGCGCGAAGATCCCAAGCAGGGCAACAGCATCGTCCTCACCATCGACGCGCGCATCCAGCACATCGCGGAACAGGCCCTCCGCGCCGTCGGCCGCGGCGCCGCCGTGGTGGTCGATCCGAACAACGGCGACGTCCTCGCCATGGCCAGCGTGCCTTCGTTCGACCCGAACAGTTTTATCCCGTCCATTTCCGCCAGTGATTGGAAAAGCCTCACTGCGGACGCCACCGACCCGCTGCTCAACCGCGCCACCAGCGCTTACGCGCCGGGATCGACCTACAAGATTGCGACCGCTCTCGCCGGCTTGCGCACGGGCGTCTTCGACAAGTCGTTCAACTGCTCCGGCGGCGTGCAATACGGAAAGCACTTCATGAAGTGCACGGGAACGCACGGCTCTCTCGGCCTCACTTCCGCCATCCGCGTCTCTTGCAACTCCTACTTTTTTCAATACGGCAACAAGTCCGGCATCGCGGAGATCGATGCCGTGGGGGAAATGCTCGGATTGGGCCAGAAATCGGGGCTGCCCCTCAGTGGCGAATACAGCGGTATCCTGCCCGGGCCGGAATGGCTGGCCAAGCGCACCACGCGGGAACGTTGGTCGGGCGGACAGACAGCCAATACTTCCATCGGCCAGGGCTTTGTCCTCGCCACGCCATTGCAGATGGCCATGGTCGCGGCGACCGTCGCCAACTGGGGCACGAGCTACTTTCCCCGCATCGTCGACAAGGTGCTCGCGCCGGACGGATCCGTCATCCGGCAGGAACCGGTCAAAGTGCGGGCCAATCTGCTCGAGAACGGATTCACCCTCGACCAGATCGGCATCGTGCGCAGCGGCATGTGGGATGTGGTCAACCGCGGCGGCGGCACGGGCGGCAACGCGCGCATCAAAAATTATGACGTGGCCGGCAAGACGGGCACCGCGCAATTCTGGCGCCGCGGCACGCCTGACAATCACACGTGGTTCATCGCCTTCGCACCCTACGAAAAACCGCGCTACGCCGTATGCGTCATGGTCAACGGGGGCGCATCGGGCGGCGGGGTGGCCGCCCCCATCGCGGCGAAAATTCTCGCCGAGACTTTCAAGATCGAGGAGGGAGAGGAATACAAAGTCGCCGAACTCGAGCCGGCCAAGGGCAGCTTCAGCTTTGTCTCCAGCGTCGACTTCGGACGCTCCGTGCCGGCCGCCCTGGCCGATGCTCCTCCGGGGGAACCCGCGGGCGGCGAGGCCGACCAGACCGCCGGGGCAAGCGCGGCGGCTCCCACCGTGCGCCCGGCCGCCGATGCCGAAGGCACCGTGCAGCAGAAAAAACCGAATCTTTTCCAGCGCCTCTTCGGGGGCGGAAAAAAGAAAGAGAAAAAAGAAACACCGCAGCGCCAAGGGCGCTGACACCAACCCAACACCTTACCATGATCGAAAAAGTCAAAAAACTGCTCGGGCTCCCGACCAAATCCGGCGGCACCCGCCTCATCGTCAACGCCGAGAAACTCGAAAAACGCGTGGCTGTCCTCGAGGACGGCCAACTCGAGGAGTACAACGTGGAACGCGTCTCCGACCGCAACATCGTCGGCAGCGTCTACAAGGGCCGCGTGAAAAACATCGAACAGGGCCTCAAGGCCATGTTCGTCGACATCGGATTCGAGAAAAACGCCTTCCTGCACTTCTGGGATGCCATCCCCGCGGCCTTGGACAGCGGCATCGAGGAAGTGCGCCGCAACACGGGCAAGAAACTCCCGCGCAAAATCACGGCCAAGGACATCCCGACGATTTATCCGCCGGGCTCGGAGATCATGGTGCAGGTGAGCAAGGGACCGATCGGCACGAAAGGCCCGCGCATCACGACGAACATCAGCATGCCCGGACGCTACCTCGTCCTCATGCCGCACAGCCCGCAATGCGGCATCTCGCGCAAGATCGACGACCCGAAGGAGCGCGACCGACTCCGCACCATTCTCAACGAACTCGATATTCCCGAGGGAATGGGCGTGATCATCCGCACGGTCGGGGCCGGCCAGCGTTCGCGTTTCTTCGTCCGCGACCTCGCCCTGCTGCTGGACCAGTGGAGGGAGATCGAGCGCAACATGGAGACGCAGCGCGCCCCCTACCAGCTCTTCGAGGAGCCCGGTCTCGTCGAGCGCACGGTGCGCGACTTTCTCACCGATGAAGTCGACGCCGTCATCTGCGACGACCTCGCATCGGTCGAGCGCATGCAGGAACTTGTGGCCCAGGTTTCACCGCGCTCGAAGAAGCGCATCCAGTTTTACAACGAGCCGCAGCACATCTTCGACAAATACGGCGTGCACAAGCAGGTGGAGAAGGCTTTCACCCGCCAGGTCTGGCTGCCCTGCGGCGGCTACATCGTGATCGACGAAACCGAGGCCCTCATCTCGGTGGACGTGAACACGGGACGCAACAAGGGCGGCAAGGAAGTGGACAAGACGATCCTGCAGACCAACCTCGAGGCGGTCGACGAGATCGCCCGCCAGATGCGGTTGCGCAACATCGGCGGCCTCATCGTGGCCGACCTCATCGACATGAAATCGCGCAAGGACCAGCAGGCCGTCTACCTGCGCATGCGGCAGCGCCTCAAGCGCGACAAGGCGCGCACGCACGTCCTTCCCATCTCGCAGCTCGGGCTCATGGAAATGACCCGCCAGCGCGCGGCCGAAAGCATGCGCATGTCGCAGTTCGACCCGTGCCCGCACTGCGAGGGCCGCGGCCTCATCAAGAACCTCATGACCATGTCCGTCGAATTGCAGCGCGCCCTGCACTCGGTCATGCGCAAGCACATCGATTCGGTGCACGAGGTCAAAATCATCGTCAATCCCGAGTTGCTCGAGCGGCTGCGCACGGAGGACGAGGAGCTTCTCGTCGACATCGAGCGCCGCTACGGGGGAAGACTCTCGTTCAAGCCCGATCCGTCGATGCACCGTGAGAAGTTCGTCATCACCGACGCGAACACGGGCGAGGAACTCAAGGGGTAAACGGTTCCGGATCCTCCACGGGGGGCGGCGTCTTTTCCACGCCGCCCTCCATTTCGATCGCGCCGGCATCGAACGCGGTGATCCCGCCCAGGTTCGAGACGCTGTATTGCTCCACGCACGCGCCGTCGCCTTGGTAAAATTGCGCGGCGCCCGGCGTTGGCCCGGCAACCACCGCCAAACGACCGAAGCCCGGATCTTCCGAGACGCGCACAAGAGGCAACCCGTCGGACGTGACCAAACCCGTCCCGCCGGCAAAGACGGAAGCAGCCAAAGCGAGGGAACGAGGCGCGGAGGGATCGAGGGGATTCTCGCGCAAACCGACCGTGATTTCCCCGGGCAAGTCACCGGTGGCGGCCGACAGTTTGCCGCCGGTCAGACCGAAGGAGTCGCTTGCCGTGATGGTTTTGTCCGCCAAGAGTTCCCAGCCGTTCGACGCGTTCCGGCGGATGGCGACGGTCCTCTCCGTGTTCGCTCCGGCAAAGACTGCGGCGAAATAATCCGCGTCGACCGCGGCCGCGAGGGACGCCGGTTCTCCGGCGGACGCAGCGACCCATTCGGCCAGCCGTCCTTCCTCGGGCGAATACTGCACGACCGCGACAGAGCCGTCCGCGGACTGCTCCAAAGCCCAGAACGTGTTGCCGCGTCCCGAGGCCAAAGCGCGCACTTTGCTCGCCGCGGGTGTTTCGAGCCGTTGCCATTCCGGCGCGCCGTGCCAGAGCGAGCCATCTTCGCCCGCGACGACCACATCGTCGGTCCCGAGCGGAGCAACGGCCGCGGGTTTGACCGGAGGCGCGGACAACGCGGAGCGCCCGGTCAAATTCGTCGCATCGTAAATCTTGATCCCGCTCCCGGAGAGAACCGCCAAACAATCCTCGCGTCCGGCCACATCGACCGGATCGTCGGAAAGTTCCACCCCCGCGACTTCCTTGCCGGTCGCAAGATCGAGAGCGCGAAGTTTCTTGCCCGTGAGGACGAATACGCGGCCTCCCGCCACGGCCAGTTTCACGTTCTGTGCGGCGGCGGAAAGCGGTTCGGCCGCCAGCGTAACCCACGGGCTGGCATTCTGCGGCGAGTAACGCAGCAGCGCTCCCCTGTCTCCGGCAAGACGCGCAGCGAGGAGAAGGTCGCCCCCGGCAAGAATGCCGATCGCTCCCACCGAAACAATGCGCGGCGCGTCTTCGGTCGTGATCCAGCCGTTGAAATGGAACGCCTCGCCGTCCACAGCCACGTCTTCCATATGGAATCCCCTCGCCGTGTAGGTTCCCGCCGCAACCGGCTGGCCGACCGAGTCTTTGCCGTCCCACTCGGTCGACAGTCCGTTGAGACCCGCGGAGAAGTCCGCGATCGGCCATTCGTCGCAGAGCACACGCACCAACTTCCCCGCATTGTCGTAAATACCGAGACTGATCGTGCCTTCCGCCGAAGGCGGGACAAAGCGGATTTCCACGGCATGAGCCGCAGTCGCGAACAGCAGAAGTCCGTAGATTAAGCGTAGTGCCGCCATTCCAAATCGGGGAAAATGTTGTCCCTTTCCCGGCACGCGGCGAGAAAATCCGCATCCGGTCGCCCGGCTTCGAGCACCTCGTGCAAGCGGTTGAACCGCAGCAGATGGTCCTTCGTCCGCCGCGCGGCGTAATCCCGCGCCGTTCCGGTTCGCATGAGAAACGCCCAGTCACTCGACTGGGCGAGCAGGAGTTCGCGCGCCATTTGCTGCAAGGTATCCTGCTTCCATTTCGTCCGGGTTTTCACGTTTTTGCCCGCCGCCTCGTGCATGCGGCGCGATGCCGCGTGAAGATGCGGATAAATCCACGCGTTCGACTGGTCCAACCATACCTCCCAATATCCCTTGTTCCCCCAACTCGAGGCGCAGGGTTGGACCACCTGCAGGATGTCGTTGTCCGCCAGATACCCGGAAGGCGTGGCGAACTCGAAGACGCTTTGATCGTAGGCCGCCTTGCGCAGGAACAGGTCGAGAAACTCCGGCCCCTCGAACCACCAGTGCCCGAACAATTCCGCGTCATAAGGACTGACCACCACCGGATCGATCGGCATCTCCGCGCAAAGCGGTTGGAATTGCCCGATACGGTTGGCCAGAAAGTCGGACGCATGCGCATCCGCGGCCGATTCGGCCCACGGACGGTGATAGATTTCCTTGTCTCCGGTGCGGCCGGTGATGCGGTGGTATTTCAGACCGGTGAACTTGCGGTTTCCGTCCGCGCCGAGGAACGGCCGCAAGTAGTCGAGTCCGAGATCGTATCCGATATCGCGGTAGAAATCGCGGTAGGCCGGATCGCCGGGATAGCCCTCTTCCGCGCTCCACACTTGGCGGCTCGAGTCGCGGTCGCGCGCGAATACGGCCGGACCCTCCGGCGTGTAGCACGGAGCGAAGATGGCGAAGCGCGGCTGCGGCTTGCCGAACATCAACCCGTGCGCATCGAGCACGAACCATTTGAGGTCCGCCTCGCGCAAAAACTTTTCCACTCCCGGAAAATAGGCGCATTCCGGCAGCCATATACCCGCCGGGGCGCGCCCGAAGCAGGACTTGTGGTAGTCGCACGCCACCTTGATCTGCGCCCGCACCGATTCCGGATGCTCGGCCATGAGCGGGAGAAAACCGTGCGTCGCCGCGCAGGTGATGATCTCGAGAAACCCGGCCTCCTGCAGCGCACGGAAGGCGGGGACGAGACGGCGGTGGCGCGATTCGAAGTATTCCTGCACGGCGAGGAAACGTCCGAGGTAAAACCGGGCGAGATCGTTGCGCGCGCGGTCATGCTCCGTGCGGCGCACCTCGCTCTCGGCCAGGGCGACCGAACGCGCGATGTGGCGCGCCGCGCGTTCCTGCAGCAGCGGATCCTCCATCATGGCGCAAAGCGTCGGCGTTACCGACATGGTCAGCCGGACCGGTGCTCCGTCCGCCGCAAGCCGGTCGAAAACACGCAACAGCGGCACGTAGGTCTCGACGATCGCCTCGTAGAACCAGTCCTCCTCGAGGAAATCCTCGTGCTCGGGGTGCCGGACGTAAGGCAGATGCGCGTGCAACAAAAGGACGAACCTGCCTTTTCTCATCAACGGCCTAACATCGTCAGAGGCGCATGCCGCGGCAAGAACCGCTTTCGGAGCCCGGTTGCAAAAACGGTTTGGCGGACGCGAGGTTTGGCGTTTTCTTTGCACCATGCGCGCGTTCCGTATCTTCGCTGTCCTTGCCGTCCTCGTCCTGCTCGGCGCGGGCGGTTGGTGGGCACGGGAATGGTCGCGCAAATCCTCCCCGCTTCCCCCGAGCGGCGGCCTTTGGTTTCCGGTCGCCGTGCTCAGCGACGTTCCCCATTTCGCGCAAAACGACAAGCGGTGGTCCGGCGACCAATTGGCCGATACGCCCGGAACGCTCGGCGCGGAGGGTTGTGCCGTCGCCTCCGCCGCCATGGTGCTTGCTTCCTACGGAGCCGATCTCGATCCCGGACGGCTGAACGAGCATTTGCGCGCGAACGAAGGCTATACCGACCGGGGATGGCTCTATTGGGAGAAGGCCTGCACCTACCCGCCGCCCGTGGCGCGGCATGTTTACGAGGATGACGCCTCGCACTACCTCATCGATTGGAACCTCCTGCGCGGCAATCCCGTCATCGTGCGCCTTCGCTACCCGAACGGAATCACCCACTTCGTCGTGGTTGTCGGCAAGTCGGGCTACGATTACCTCATCCGCGATCCGGGTGCCGGCTACGCCCGGGGCATTTATTTCCTCTCCGAGTTCGGCAGCCCGATCGAGGCCCTGCGTTTCTACGAAAAATTGCCCGAAGGGCAGGCCTGAGCTTGCCTCGCGCCCCGCGCCACCCGAATTTCCGCATGATGCAGAAAAGGCTTTTCCTCGCAGCTGTTGCCATCGTCTTCGCGACGGAGGCCCTGCGCGCCCAGCAGGAGATCAAGGCGCCCTTCGGCATGCAGTGGGGCGAATCGGTCGAGCGCATCAAGGAGGTTGTGGGGAAAGCCAAGGCGCAGGTCGTGGAGGAAAAAGTGACCGGCAACCGCGACGTGCTCGTCGTCGAGGGCATCGTGCAGGAGGGACTGAAGCGCACGCTCTTTTATTTCGCGGAAGGCGGCCTCAGCGAGGTCGAACTGCAATACGACCGCGCGGGCTGGGACGAAGCGCGCGTTGCCTCCTGGGTCAGCACGATCAAACAGCAGGCCGACCGCAAATACGGTGCGGGGCGACTCTTCGCCGAAGATCGCGGGGACCAGAACGGTCTGCAACACTCGCTGCGCGGCTGGATCTGGGTGCAAAATTTCGTCTCGCTGCGCCTCGTGCATTACACGGCGCAGCAGGGCGACAAGCGCATGCGCCGGGTCAGTCTCCATTACTGCATGGAGTAGCGCGGCTCAGAACATTTCGTCCGCGAATTTTTTCGGATCGAACCGCGCGAAATCCGTTTCCTTCTCGCCCGTGCCGACAAAACGCACGGCCACGCCGAGTTCCTGCTGCAACGCGACCGCCGTGCCGCCGCGTCCGCTGCCGTCGAGCTTGGTCAGGATCGCCCCCGTCAGCCCGCAAGCTTCCTTGAACTGGCGCGCCTGCTCGAGCGCGTTGGATCCGGTCGTGGCGTCGAGCACGATGAGAATTTCGTGCGGGCTGGAGGGATCCTTCTTGCCGAGCACGCGTTTGATCTTGGCGAGCTCCTGCATGAGGTTGTGTTTGGTGTGCAAACGGCCCGCGGTGTCGACGAGGAGGAACTCGGTCTTCTCCCGCGCCGCCGCTTCGAGCGCATCGTGGCAGACCGCCGCAGGGTCACCCTGATAGGCGCCGCGGATCACCGTTGTCCCGGTTCGTCCGCCCCATGCGACGAGTTGTTCGATCGCCGCCGCGCGGAATGTGTCGCCCGCGGCCATCATGACCGAGCGACCCTCGCGCTTGAGCAAGGCCGCCAGCTTGGCAATGGAAGTTGTCTTGCCCGTGCCGTTGACCCCCACCACCAGGATGACGCGCATCGTCCCGGGCATGGGAAGCAACGGAGGCAAAGGCGGCGGAAGCATGGCAAGGAGGCGTTTGCGCGCCTCGCGTTCCACCTCGCCCGCCGTGGCGGAGAAACCGGTTTCGGCCCGCAATCCTTCGACCAGTTCCGTGGTCACTTTGACGCCGAGATCCGCCTGGAGAAGCATCGCCTCCAACTCGTCCCAGTCGACCGGCCGCCCGCGGAAGCGCTCGGCGATGGCGCGTAAAAATCCGCCCGCCATGGTCAAGCCGTGACGCGGGGGTCGCGCCCCAACTCTTTGCGCACGCGGTCGAGAACGCCGTTGGCGAAACGTGCGGATTCGGCCGAGCCGAGGCTGCGGGCGATCTCGATCGCTTCGTTGATCGTCACCGCCGCGGGAATATCGGGATGCGCGAGCATTTCGCCCACGGCGACGCGCAGCACCGCGCGATCGACCGCGCCGAGACGGCGGAGATCCCAGTTTTGCAGAGCGGCAGCCAGGAGCGCGTCGATTTCCGCCACCCGGGCAATCGTGCTGTCGAGAAGGCCGCGCGCGAAAATCGTCAGATCTTCATCAACCGCAACCGGCGGTGTTTCCTCCTCTTTCAGCGTGCCGCGCATCTCGCGGCCGTAGAGTTGCTGCACCGCCTGCACCCGCGCCTGCCGCCGGTTTTCTTTTTGTCCAGCGCCCGCGCTCATTTGACCGGGCGGCCCGAGGCCGCGACGCGCAATTGCTGCCTGGTGCGCAGGATGGCAAACGCGGCGCGCGCCGCTTCGACGCCCCGGTTCAGTTCCTTGCCGAGGCAGCGTTCGCGGGCTTCTTCCTCCGTGGCAACGAGCAGGACCTCGTGGATCACCGGCACCGCGTGTTTGAGCGCCACTTGCTGCAACGCACCGGACACGCTCTGCGCGATGAATTCGGCGTGCTTGGTCTTGCCTTGGAGAATCAAGCCCAGGGCGATGACGACATCGTGTTTTCTCATCGCGGCGACCATCTCGGCCACGAACGGAATCTCGAAGGAACCCGGTGCGCTGAACAACTCGATCGCGCTGCGCTCCTCGATTTTGTAGAGCTCCTTGCAGGTGTTGTTGATCAGACCCTGCACGAATTCCGGGTTGTATTCGCTCGCCACGATGGCGAAACGCGGCGCGTTGACGCTTTCGAATTTCGGCGGGCGGGTCGGAAGTCGGGTGGACATGGCTTTATCTCGCAGAGGGACGGCAGGCGGCGCAATCAGAGAAGATGACCCATCTTGCGCTTTTTCGTCCGCAGATAGCGCGCATTCTGGGCGTGGGGCTTAGATTTGATCGGCACGCGGCCCACGATTTCCAGTCCGTGCCCGGACAGGCCGACCATCTTGCGGGGATTGTTGGTCAGCAAACGGATTTTGCGCACGCCGAGGTCGGACAGAATCTGCGCCCCCAGACCGTATTCGCGCAGGTCCATGGGAAACCCGAGACGTTCGTTGGCCTGCACCGTGTCGAGACCGGACTCCTGGAGTTTGTAGGCGTGAATCTTGGCGGGCAGGCCGATGCCACGCCCCTCCTGCCGCATGTAAACAAGGACACCACTGCCGTGATCGGCGATCTGTTTGAGCGCCCGGTGCAACTGCGAACCGCAGTCGCAACGCCGCGAACCGAAGACGTCGCCGGTCAGGCACTCGCTGTGCACGCGCACCAGCACCGGTTGCCTGGGATCGATCTCGCCGCGCACCAACGCCAGGTGATGCGCCCCGTCGGTCAGCGAACGGTAAAGATAAAGATCGAAATCGCCGAAGTCGGTCGGCAAGCGCACGCACTGCTCGCGCTGCACCAACCGCTCGCGGCGGCGGCGGTAAGCGATGAGGTCGCGGATGGTGCACATCTTGAGTTTGTGCCGGCGGCGGAACTTCTGCAGGTCCGGCAATCGCGCCATCGATCCGTCCTCCTTGAGCACCTCGCAAATCACACCGGTCGCGTCGAGGCCGGCGAGACGCGCCAGATCGACCGCCGCCTCCGTGTGTCCCGCGCGCTGCAAAACCCCACCCTCTTTGGCTTGCAGGGGAAAAACATGACCGGGCTGCGTGAGATCCGACGGACGCGACTTCGCCGAGGCCAGCACTTTGATGGTGCGGGCACGGTCGCGAGCACTGATCCCGGTGGTCACGCCTTTGGCCGCGTCGACCGACACGGTGAAGTCGGTGCGGTGGATCTCGCGGTTGTGCGCCACCATGCGCTGCAGGCCGAGTTGGCGCGCCCGCGATTCGGCGAGCGGCACGCAAATGAGGCCGCGCCCGTTTTTGGCCATGAAGTTGACCGCCTCGGGAGTCACTTTCGATCCCGCCATGACCAAATCGCCCTCGTTTTCGCGCTCGGCGTCATCGGTCACGATGACCATGCGGCCGGCCTTGATATCTTTGACCACCGCCTCGATGGGATCGAAAAGGGATTTGCTCACAGCCTTTCAGTTAAGCAGCGCAGCCCCGCTGCGGCAATCGCCCTCCGCGAGAGCTTGGAATCCGCGGCTCAGAGCGATAGGCTGACCGTCCTGAAAACCATGCGAATTCCCGCTCTGCTCACCCTTTTGGCCGCCCTTGTCCTGCTCCCGGTCGCCCGCGCAGCCGAGAGTTACATCATTGTCGATGATGAGACGGGACACATTCTCGACTCTTCCAATGCCAGCGAAAAACGACAGATCGCCAGCCTGACCAAAATCGCCGCCGCCATGGTCGCGCTGGACTGGGCCACCGCGACCAATTCGTCCCTGGCGACGGAAGTCGAAGTCCCGGCCGCCATCGCGGGCATCGGCGGCGAAAATCCCTGCGGTCTGCAACCGGGCGATCGCGTCTCGCTGCGCGATCTCCTTTATGCGGCGCTCATGCAGTCCGACAACCATGCCGCTTATGCCCTCGCCTACAGCGTCGGCGCGCGGCTGCCGAACAACACAAATCTCGACCCGGCGGGGAACTTCACCGCGCACATGAACGCGCTGGCCCGCAAACTGCGGATGAAGAAGACCCTCTTTCTCAACCCGCACGGCATCGACAACATCGAGAACCCGCCCTACTCCACCGCGGCCGATCTCGCGCGGTTGACCCGCTACGCGGGCGACAATGCCGCGTTCAACTTCGGCGTCTCCCAAGCCTCGCGCGAAATCACCATCACGGCCCCGGACGGAACGCGCCGCGCTTACCAGTTGCAGAACACCAACCAGTTGCTCGGCCAGGAGGGCATCGACGGCGTGAAAACGGGACGGACCTCGCGCGCCGGGGATTGCGTCATCCTCAGCTCGGACCGCGAACCGCAGACGGTCGAAGTCAACGGCCAGAAAGTGGCCATTCCCCGCCGCATCAAGGTCGTCGTGCTCGGCTCCCCGGATCGTTTCGGCGAGGGGCTCGGGCTCGTCCGCCGCGGATGGGATTTGCACGACAAATGGACGGCCGAAGGGCGGCCCGTGTCCAAACGGACCACGCTTTGAGTCCATGCCAGCGCCGCGCATCGGTATCCTCACCGCCGGCGGCGACTGCGCCGGCCTGAACGCCGTCATCCGCGGCATCGTTTGCGCTGCCGGCCACCGCGGCATGGAAGTCGTCGGGTTTGCCGAAGGCTACGAAGGACTGCTCAACCCGCAGACAGCGCAGGTTCTGCAAGTCGAGGGGACGCGCGGCATCGAAGCCGAAGGCGGGACCATCATCGGCTCGACCAACAAAGGACGCTTCCAACTGCGGCGCGGGCCGGACGGCAGCAGCAATCTGCCGGATTCCCTCGTCCGCGCGGCGCGCACGGCCCTCGAGCAGCAACGCTGCAGTGCGATCGCCGTGATGGGAGGCGACGGCTCCCTTCGCACCGCGCTGCACCTGTCCCGCGCGGGACTGCGCGTCATCGGAGTGCCAAAAACGATCGACAACGATCTCGAGTCGACGGATGTAACCTTCGGCTTCGACACCGCGGTGGCCCGCGTGGCCGAGGCGGTGCAAAATCTGCGCACCACGGCCGAAAGCCACCGCCGCGCCATCATCCTCGAAGTCATGGGACGCCACACCGGATGGCTCGCCCTGCACGGAGCGGTGGCCGGCGGAGCGGACGCGGCACTCATTCCGGAAATCCCGTTCGATGCGGACCTTCTCTCCCGATTTGTCAAAGACACGGAACGCAGAGGTCAACGCTCCGCCGTCATCGTGGTGGCGGAAGGAGCGCGCGCCAAAGCCGGCCGCCAGATGCGCCGGCAGACGGGATCGGGGGAAAACCGGCTCGGGGGAATCGGAGGCTACGTCGAGTCGCTCGTCGCCCGCACCGGTCGCGAGACGCGCTGCGCGGTGCTCGGACACTTGCAGCGGGGCGGTTCGCCGACGGCGTTCGACCGCGTGCTCGGGCAGCAATTCGGGGTGCGCGCGGTCGAGTTGTGCTCCGACGGAATGTTCGGTCGCATGGTGAGCTACCGTTTCGGTTCGGTCACCGATGTGGCCCTCGCCGATGCGGTCAACCGCCGCCGCTCGGTCTCGCCCGACTCGCAAATTCTCCGCCACGCCAAAGCGCTGGGATTATTTCTCGGCGATTGAACG
>JAFMJK010000165.1 GCA_017853515.1 Chthoniobacterales bacterium
GGGCGACCACGGCTGCGAATACATGACCGGCGGACGCGTCGTCGTGCTCGGACCGACCGGACGCAATTTCGCCGCGGGCATGTCCGGCGGTATCGCTTACATCCTCGATACCGCGGGAACCTTCCACACGAATTGCAACCTGGATATGGTCGACCTCGAGCGCCTGACCGACGCCAACGAGGTCTCCGAATTGAAAGAGATGGTCGAGCGCCACGCCGAAGCCACCGGCAGCACGCGTGCGGCCGAAGTCCTCGCCGCGTGGGACGAGACCGTGCCGAAATTCGTCAAAGTCCTGCCGAAGGACTACAAACGCGTCCTCATGGCTATGGACCGTGTCATCGCCGCCGGCCTGAGCGGCGACGAGGCTGTCATGGCCGCCTTCGAAGAAAACGCGCGCGACCTTGCGCGGGTGGGGGGCAACTGATTTATGGGCAAGCCGACCGGATTCAAAGAATTCACCCGCGAGATCCCCGCCGATCGTTCGCCGCTCGAGCGCATCCGCGACTGGGAGGAATTTCACGCGCACACCGCCGAGGAAAAACTCCGCGACCAGGGGGCGCGCTGCATGGATTGCGGCACGCCGTTCTGCCAGACCGGCATGATCCTCAACGGCGCGGCCAGCGGTTGCCCGATCAACAACCTCATTCCGGAATTCAACGATCTCGTCTACCGCGGCCTCTGGCGCGAAGCGCTCGACCGCCTGCACAAAACGAACAACTTCCCCGAGTTCACCGGCCGCGTCTGCCCTGCGCCGTGCGAGGGCGCCTGCGTGCTCGGCATCATCGAGCCGCCGGTCACGATCAAAAACATCGAGTTCTCCATCATTGAACGCGGCTTCGAGGAAGGTTGGGTCGTCCCGAACCCGCCGAAAAAACGCACCGGCAAAAAAGTCGCCGTGGTCGGATCTGGTCCGGCCGGCTTGGCCTGTGCCGACCAGTTGAACAAAGCCGGCCATCTCGTCACCGTGCTCGAACGCGCCGACCGCATCGGCGGACTCCTCACCTACGGTATTCCCAACATGAAGTTGGACAAAGAGGACATCGTCAAGCGCCGCGTCGATATCCTCGCCGCCGAGGGCATCGAGTTCGTGACCAATGCCGGCGTCGGACAAAATTATCCGGCCGAAAAACTCCTCAAAGATTTCGATGCCGTTGTCCTCTGCTGCGGCGCCACGCAGGCCCGCGATCTTTCTGTCGATGGACGTGACTTGAAGGGGATCTATCCCGCGATGGAATTCCTGACCACGAACACCAAGTGCCTTCTCGA
Source organism: Chthoniobacterales bacterium (assembly GCA_017853515.1). Lineage (GTDB taxonomy): Bacteria > Verrucomicrobiota > Verrucomicrobiia > Chthoniobacterales > JACTMZ01 > JACTMZ01. The sequence continues at coordinate 1,267 of JAFMJK010000165.1, forward strand.
CGGGACCGAAGTGCCCGAGCATCTCTCGGCCAAGGATCGCCATGTCGTGGTCATCGGCGGCGGCGACACCGGCACGGATTGCGTGGGCACGTCCATCCGCCAAGGCTGCAAGAGCGTGGTGCAGTTGGAAATTTTGCCCAAGCCGCCCGCCACGCGGGCGGCGAACAATCCCTGGCCTGAATGGCCGAAAATTTACCGCATGGATTACGGCCAGGAAGAGGCCGCCGCGCTCTACGGGGCCGATCCGCGCGTTTATTGCACCACGACGAAGAAATTTGTCGGAGACAAGGATGGTCGCGTCAACGAACTGCACACCGTGCAAATCGAATGGAAACTCGATGCGAACGGCCGCTATGCGCCGGTCGACGTCCCCGGCACTGAAAAAGTCATTCCCGGACAACTCGTGCTCCTTGCCATGGGTTTCCTCGGACCAGAGAAACCGCTCGTCGAAAAACTGGGCCTCGCCACCGACGAACGCAGCAATGTCAAAGCCGACTACGGAAAATTCTCGACCAGCGTCGAAGGCGTCTTCGCCGCCGGCGACATGCGCCGCGGTCAAAGCCTCGTTGTCTGGGCTATCAACGAAGGCCGCGCCGCCGCCCGCGAGTGCGACCGCTACTTGATGGGCTTTTCCAACTTGCCGTGACCCAAGCGCACTTGCCGGGGATGGCCCGCGTAGTGCGGCGGCTTGGCCAACTCTGATTTCGAGGGAAAACGCTCGGGGGGCAGCTTGCCCCGCAGCCCCGGGGTCACCCCCTTGCCGCTCCCGGCTCTTTTGCCACCGTGGGCTTTCGGTTGCGCCTCGTCGGTTGTCGTCACCGGGCTGAAAATGGAGCGCAGCCGGTCCTCCCAATTCTCGGGGGCGCCGTGCCTCCGGCCTGTCGCCCGGCGGGAAACACGCTTGGCTTTGTTCGTCGCATTCGGATCGTAGTTGCGCGAGAAATAGGCGATGGTAGCCGCGGCGATCGTGGCGGTGAACGCGCCGATGACAAGGCAGAGAATCAGCCAAAATCCGCGTGCCGGGGCCAGGGGCGGAACGCTTTTCAGCGCCAAGACCACGCCGGTGGCCAGACCGGCGAAGAAGGGGCAGCTGAACCAATAAATCAGCCGCGTCGCCCATGCCGGGTGCCAACGTCCGGAGAATACTTGGGCCGCGGCGACCACAGTGCCGATCACGACTCCGGCCAAGGCGCATTTCAGCCAGAGGCCGAGTCCGAAAAGTGAGGTGCTTCCTGCTAGTCCGGCGACGTCCATTGGGAAAGCTGCATTGAAGTTCATTTGCGCTCCGACCGCAACGCCGCGCTGCCCTTCAGCGCAGCGATTGCACCCAATCGGCCACCTGCGAGGCGATTCCGGTCTGAAGCAAAGCGTGCCCCGCATCGGGCAACCGCACGAACTCCGCGTTCGGCAGCGCGGCGCGCAGCATGGCGCGGGCCTCGGCGTCGACAATCCGGTCCGCCCCCGCCTCGACGATGAGGACTCGAGCGCCGCCCGGGAAACCGGGAGGCAAACCCCGGCAATCGCGGAGGATTTCCAGATCGTCGCGGAGGCGGCCGAGGTTGAGAGATGCCTCCTCCGGACCGGCGGGCAGAAGTTCGGGCGGTTCGGGATGCGCCACGTTGATCAAAAATTTCTTCAGCATTTCCCTCGCGCCCGCCTCGTTGCCCAGCTTTGCCGCCATGCCATCCAAGGCCAGACGAACCCTCCGTCCGGCGCGAGCCGGCGGAACGAAAGTTCCGAAGCTGGCGAGCAAAACCGCAGCGTTCGCCGTCTGCCAAACCTCTTTCGGAATCAAGTGCGGACCGAGGGAATGCCCGATGACCACGCGCAGCGCCTCGGGCGCAATGTCATCCGCCCAAGCGGGCGTATGAGGAGAGATTGCGCCGTAGCCCCGTTCTCCGCGCTGCCAGTGCCAACCCAGATGGTCTGTTGCCTGGATCCAAGGTTTCCAGCAGCGCGAGTCGCCCGCCCAGCCGTGCATGGCGATGATCTGTGCCGGCCCATATGCGTTATCCTTCATGTCGCACGGATTTAGAACAGAAGGCGACGAAGGTAACAAAGGCCAAATGAATGCCGAGTATTTCGCGTTTGCGCCGACGAGCAGGCTGGAGGATTCTGCCCGGGGCAGAGCCGGCGTGGTGGAATGGCAGACACATCGGACTTAAAATCCGAAGGGGCGAAAGTCCCGTGTGGGTTCGACTCCCGCCGCCGGCACTTTTTCGGTCGAAGTTGCGCATCTCAAGGCGAAAGGCGGATCACGGGAAAAATCATGCGCAATTCCGCGCGGCGCGCTATAGCTGGATAGAAATGACCCGCTCAACCGCACCCGCTTTGCCCGCGGGTTCGGGCAGCATCAACAGCTTCAGTTTCTTCAACGCGGTGTCATTCCAGATCGTGCTCGGCGCGCCTGTCGTTCTCTACGCGAAGTCGCTGGGCGCGTCGTCGTTTCTGCTCGGTGTCATCGCCGGCCTCACGCCGCTGCTCAACATCCTCCAGTTCGCGGCGGCGCGGCTTTTGCACCGCACCGGTTACCGGAAGGTGGTTCTTGCCGGATGGGGGACGCGCACGATTTTCACCTGCTGCATCGCGGTCCTTCCGGTTCTGCCCGGGCTGGGCGTCGCCCAGAAACTTTGGATTCTGATCGGTTCGCTTTTTGCCTTCAATCTGCTGCGCGGCTTCGCTTCGGGTGCCTGGTTGCCCTGGCTAACGGCGATTGTTCCGGAGAATGTGCGCGGACGCTTCCTATCCCGCGACCAAGCTTTCATGCACATGGGCTGCCTTTTCGCGCTCGTGGTTTCCTCTGCCATCATGACCGGTCAACCGGACCCGGCGCGCTATGCGGCGGTTTTAGGGATCGGAGCCTTGGCCGCTTTGGTCAGTCTATGGTTCATCCGGCGCATCCCCGAGGGCCATTCGGCCGAGGAAATGCGGCGTTCGGCCGTCCCGGTTCCGTGGGTGGCCATGATGAAGCACTCGCCATTCGCCCGGTTGCTTGTTTTCAGCCTGCTCTACAGCACGGTGATCGGCGGCCTGGGCGTTTTCACCGTTGAGTTCCTCGCGGTGAAGGAAAAGTTCGGCGAGAACACGATTCTTTTTCTCGGCGCGCTCGCCTTTGTCGGGGCGCTGGGGGGCTTGGCAGTCACCGGCCCATGGCTCGACGAGACGGGGAGTAAACCTTGGCTGGCCCGCGCGTTGCTGCTTTTTGAGGTCTCCGTGGCCGGTTGGCTGCTTTTGGCCGGTGGATTGCTGCCCGCCTGGAGTTCCGTGGTCGCGGTTCTCAATCTGCTCGGAGGTTTGGCCGGCGCCATGTTCGGAGTGGCCAGCACACGGATCGTCATGGGCAGTGTTCCCGTCATGGGACGCAACCACTTCTTCGCGCTGTATGCCGTGCTCACCGGATTGGCCTTGGGGGCCTCACCCATGGCTTGGGGTGCGATGCTGGACTTTCTGGGGCCGCTTGACGTCGCTTTCGGGGGTTTCCACCTCAACCGATACACAGTGTATTTCTCCGCCATCCTGGCCCTCGCGCTGTGGGTGCGGTGGCTTGCCGCGCGTTTGCACGAGGGTGTTCCGCCCGAAGCCTGAGGGCCCGAAAGAGGTTGAACGGCGAAGGAGTTTCGATTAACTGTTTTCGGCCTCAGGACACCCAAGTCGCGCGGTTAGCTCAGTGGTAGAGCACTACCTTGACACGGTAGGGGTCACAGGTTCGAACCCTGTATCGCGCACCATTT
>JAFMJK010000166.1 GCA_017853515.1 Chthoniobacterales bacterium
ATTGGTTTTATCTCTGGCGGCACTGGCGGCGGTGTCGGCCGGATCAATACGCGCTGTGTGCGCGCCGCTCGTGGTCGGATGAACCGCCGCACATCTGGGCGGCAGAGCGGGTAGGGTTTCTTTTTCGCGGCATTCGGATCGGAATCTTGCGCCTGAGCGGCGTGAAGGGCGATCCGCGCAAAGTCGACGAAGCTGCCTGCCGCGATAGTGACCTTGGCAGAAACACCGTTCCCTTTCACCCATGACCTCCTCCGACTGGCAAAGCGTGCGCCGTTTGGGAAAATTGCTCGAGCCGCACCGGTCTTCGGTTTGCCTGGCGCTTGCCTTGATGGGCTTTTCCAGCGCGGGCCTGCTCGGGCTGCCGGTTCTCGTCCGGGGAATGCTCGAGGGCGCGGCTCGGGAGCAACCGCCCTCGGCGTGGCAGGTCGGTTCGGTTGCCCTGATATTGTCCGCGCTGGCGGTGTGCGCGTACGTGTCGGCAGTCTTGCTCAATGTCGTTGCGCGCCAAGTGTGCGCGCAACTCAGATCGGATTATGCGGAGCGCTGGTTGCGCTCCTCGATGAGCGCGCACCGACGCGTTCCCGCCGGCGAATACGCCGAGCGCCTCAATACTTCGCTTGCGGACGTTGATTGGTTTATCCGGGGCAGCCTGGCCAATGCGCTGGCTCTTTTTGTTCTCATGAGCGGCGGGATAGTCATGTTGTTTTGGATCAGTTGGAGGCTCGCTTTGGTCATTGTTTTGGTCGGCCCGCTGGTGGTGGCCGCCCTTCGGGGTATCGAGCGCAACGGCCGCGCGTGGCTCCGCAAAGGGCGAGGCGAGGCCGAAAAAATGGCCGGCGTGCTGCAGTCCATGGTGCTCGGCTTGGATGTCATCAAGTCCTTCAATGCGGAGGATGAAGCGATGAGGCGTTTCGGAACGCGCCAATCGGCCCTGCTCGAGACGCAAAAAAAAGAGTCGCTCGTCACCTCTTTGGTCGACCCTTTGCTGATCTTTGCCGGGGCGGCAACTTTTCTTCTCGTCGTCTTTTTTGCCGGACGTCTTGTCGCTGCCGGCAGCTTGGGGCTCCCGCAATTCATAACGTTTCTTGTCTATCTCATGTTCGTTTTGCCCAACCTGCGGAATCTCGGCATCCAGATTGCCCGCTGGCGACATGTCAAAACCGCCTTGGATTTTCTCGATGACTCCGCGCACATGCCTCCCGAGACGGACGCCGGGAACTGCACGCTGCGGGTTTCAAGTGGGCAAATCGAGTTCCGCGATCTCGTCTACCGGCATGCCGGCCGGGAGACGGGTTTGGAGGGCGTGAACTGCACCATCCAGCCGGGCGAACACGTCGGCATTGTCGGGGAGAGCGGATCGGGAAAGTCGACGTTGCTCTCATTGTTGCTCCGTTTCTACGATCCCTGCGGTGGAGCGGTTCTCGTCGACGGTCAGGACATCCGCGAATGCACGAACTCCTCGGTTCGCGAGGCAATCGCCTATGTTCCGCAGGAAACACTCCTCTTTGACGGGACGATACGAGACAACCTGCGGTTGGCCCAGCCATCGGCCGCGGACGATGAAATCCGGGAAGCTTGCATCGCGGCGCAGGTTTGGTCCTTCATCGAGTCGCTGCCCGCGGGATTGGACACGGAGACCGGGGACCGAGGTCTTCGCCTTTCCTCCGGCCAAAGGCAGCGGCTCGCCATTGCCAGGGCTTTGCTGAAGAAAGCGCCCGTTTTGCTTCTCGACGAAGCAACCTCCGCGCTCGATCCGAAAACCGAAAGACTTTTCGCCTCGGCTCTGCACCAGGAGGTCTCGGGCCGCACCATGTTGATCGTCGCGCACCGATTGGCGGCGGTGGCCGATTTGCCGCGGATTATCTTCATCGATGATGGTGTTGTCGCCGCGGAAGGGACTCATCGCGAATTGCTCGCCCGGTGCAGGGAATACCGCGCGCTGGCCGGGGCGGATGCTTGAGTGCTCTCGTGCTTTAGCGGCGATCGAGACGAATAAACATCCACCCGCCGATGACAAGGGCCAGAATATTCGGGATCCAGAGGATCAAATAAGGATAGGCGGCGCTGTTGTCGCGCAGAGTGTGGGCCAGTTCCACAAAAGCGAAGTAGGAAAAAGCCACCGCAAGGCTCATTCCGAATCCTGCCGAGGTCTCGCGCCTCTGGGCGACAATGCCGAGGGGAACCGCCACGATCGCGAAGGCAAGGCTGGCAAATCCCAGGGAAAACCTTTTGCTGACCTCCGTAAGCAATCCTGTGCGGCTGTGGGCAGGTTTGTCTTCCGGACTTTCCGAAAGAAATCTCAGCAGTTCTGGCAGCGTGTAGGTTCGTAGCGGCCTGGAAAGCAGTCCGCCGGCCAAGTCCCCGAGCGGAATCGAAGCAGTCATCTGCTTCGCGGATGTGCCGTAGCGAATTTTGGATATATCCTTCGGTTCCTCGCTGTCTCTCAGTTCCGCTCTTGCGTTCCATAAATGCAGCACCAAGGACTCGCGATCCGGGCTCACTCCGACGCTGCCGTGCGTGGCGCGGACAATGGTCGTCGGCATTCCTTCTTCGTTCTCTTCGAAAATGGTGATGCCCGACAGCCAATCCCCGTTCTTTGACTGGATATAGATTTTTTTGCCTCCGAAGTCGTCCGTGATTTCGCCGGCAACGAAAAGGGAGTCGGGATTGCTCCGCGCCATATCGGCGAGCGACCGCCTCATCGCCAGCTCGGCGCGCGGATTCACGGACGCGTTCAGCCAAATGCAAAAAAGACTGAGCACAAGGCCACCGGCGATGACGGGCAGGAAAGTTCTCACGAGGCTGATTCCGCAGGCGCGAAGGGCCACGGTTTCGTGATCGGCAGACATACGGCCAAGGATCAGAAGGGTTGCCGTGAGAAACCCCCAAGGAACCGTAAAGGTGAGAGAAAAGGGCAGAACGCAAGCCATGAAGAAAAGAAGGTAACGCGCGGGAACATTGCGGTTGATGAGCAGATCCAGCGCCTCCTTGAAGACATTGCCGAAGACGAGGACCACGCTGAGGACCAACACGGCGTAAAGAGTGGCGGTCAGAACAGACCCGCTGATATAGCGGTCGATCAGCAACATTCCGGGTCAGGCGCGACCGGCGCACTGTTGTCGCGGTTGAAAGCGAGAAACTCGGCGGCCAGGGCCGAAGTGGCGGAAAACCCGAGATCAGTCGTCTTCAAGTTAGTTGAAGCCGATCGGTGGCAATTCCACCAGATCCTTTTCAATTCCCGAAGATCTTCGCCAAGGTGTTTTGCCATCAACCCGTTCCTTTTCAGTCCAGTGTAGTTGAGGCAGCGCGGGGTGGCAGGATTCCCGGTCACCATGGTGAAAGGGGGAACGTTGCGGTCGACGTGGCTGACACCTCCGACCATGGCAAGGCGGCCAATGCGCACGGCGTCCTCGATGCGGACGAGGCCGCTGATGTTCACGCCGTCGCCGATGACGGCCCGCGCCCCAATTCTTGCGCCGTTGGCAAGAACGGTGTTACTGCCGACTTGGCAACCGGCTCCCAGGTGGCAGCAGGCCATGAGAAAGTTGTCGTTACCCACGCGGGTGGGATTTTCGAAGTCCGGACCTGCGGTGATGCATGCAAACTCTCTGATGAGGTTGCGGTCGCCGATGACTACGGAAGGCGTCCGCCGGCTTGAAGCTTCTGCGCGCTCGGATACACCCACGCAAGCGCCTGAAGCGACGATGTTGCACACACCAAGTGCCACGCTCTTGCCAATTGTTGCGTGAGATCCGATCACGGTTCCATCCCCAATAGTGGCATCTTCGCCGACTGTGGCATAAGCGCCGACGGAAACATCGTGCCCCAGCGTTGCGCAGGGGTGAATCACAGCCGTCGGGTGGATCATTGTGTCTTCCTTGGGTGCGCGCAGTCCGGGGGGCATAGTTCACTTGGCCTGTCCACGCGGCAAGCCGTATCAGATTTGCCGGTGAGTTCGATCGCGGCGACTTGCGGAAGATTGCTTTCCACCAATTCTCGATCCGTGTGGAATGGCGCGCAGCCCATGAAACAGGCGTTCTCCCGAGCCATTCCCTCTCCGGCGCTTTACGCGGCGGGAATCCGCGGTGGAAATGTCAACACTTTGGCGCGGGCCATCACGCTTGTGGAAAGCACGGCGGTGCGGCACGCGACGGAGGCGGCGGAATTGATGAGGTCGCTGCTTCCGCATCGGGATCATTCGGTGCGGATCGGGATCACGGGGGTTCCCGGGGTGGGGAAGAGCACGTTTATCGAGGCGTTCGGGCTCTATCTTTGCGAGCACGGACACCGCGTAGCGGTGTTGGCTGTGGATCCGACCAGCGTGGTTTCGGGTGGAAGTATTCTCGGGGATAAAACGAGGATGGAAAAGTTGTCGCGCCATCCGTCGGCTTATATCCGCCCGTCGCCCTCGGGCGGTGCGCTCGGCGGCGTGACGCGCAAGACGCGGGAGACCATCACGCTTTGCGAGGCGGCGGGGTATGATGTGATTCTGATCGAGACGGTCGGGGTGGGGCAGAGCGAGATTGCGGTGCGGTCGATGACGGATTTTTTCCTGCTGCTTGCGCTGACCGGCGCAGGCGATGAATTGCAGGGAATCAAAAAGGGGATTGTCGAGATGGCTGATGCCATTGCGGTGACCAAAGCGGACGGAGACAACTTGGTCGCGGCGGAGAGGTTGCAGTTGGAGTTGTCGCAGGTGCTGCACCTCCTTGCTCCGGCCACCGCGGGCTGGAAGCCGGAGGTGCTGACTTGTTCGGCGGTGAAGGGGAAGGGGATTCCGGACGTGTGGAGGCTGGTCGAGCGGTTTCGCGCGGAAATGAAAGCGTCCGGGGAATGGGACGCGAGGCGGCTGGCTCAGGTGCAGGAGGGGTTGATTGACTTTGCGCGCGAACAGGTGCTGCGGGGGATGACGGACAGCGCGGTGGTGAAAGACGACTTGGCGCGACTGGGCGGCGAGGT
>JAFMJK010000167.1 GCA_017853515.1 Chthoniobacterales bacterium
GGGAGGGAAACAGAGGTGATTCCGGACGCGGCATTGCGCCTGAAATTAGGAGCCGATGCCAAGGGATTCAAGGTAGGGGCGAGCGGCTCGCTCGCCCGTTGCAAAACGAGCGGACGAGCGAGCCGCTCGTCCCTACCTTACGGAAAAGGCGCGGGCTCCGCTGTCCTCAGCCGTTGACGGTGTAGCCTTCCTCCCCGTGGTCGTTGACATCCAGTCCCTGCGCCTCGACCTCCTCGCTGGGCCGCATGCCGATCGTGGTGCGGACGGCCAGTGCCACAACCGAAGTTCCCGGCACGACGATAAGGAGCGTGATGCCGATCGCTTTCAGTTGCACCCACCACAGCGAGCCGTTTTGCACGGCGGCGGCCAGTCCGTTTGATTCGGCCACCGTGCCGAGCAGGTTCGGGTTGGCCGCTGTCGAGGCGAGCAAACCGGTCAGGATCAGGCCAATGGTTCCGCAGACGCCGTGGATGCCGAACACATCAAGCGTGTCATCGTAGCCGAAAACGCTCTTCAACGACGTGCAGGCGAGATACGCGCCCGCCCCGGCCGCCGCGCCGACAAGAATGGCGCCCCCGGCCGTCACGAAGCCGCACGCCGGGGTGATGCCCACCAGTCCGGCCACCGCGCCCGAACAGAATCCCAGCACGCTCGGTTTGCCGCGGCGGACGAACTCGATGGCCGGCCAGACGAACGACGCGACCGCGGCGGCCAGCGTGGTGGTGAGGAACGCGTTTGCCGCGATGCTATCGGCGGCCAAGGCGCTTCCCGCGTTGAAACCGTACCATCCGACCCAAAGAATGCCTGTGCCGACGGCGACCAGCACCATGCTGTGGGGCATCATCGGTTCCTTGCCGAAGCCCGCGCGCCGTCCGAGCACCAGGCAGAGCACGAGCGCGCTGTAGCCGGAGGCCATCTCGACGACCATGCCGCCGGCGAAGTCGATGGCCGGCACCGCGGAGCCGGCGTTCCAGACGCCGTTGAGCAAGCCGGTGCTGCCCCAGACCATGTGGGCGAGGGGTATGTAGACGAGGAAGAGCCACAGGGCGGTGAAGAGCATGACCGCGGAAAATTTCATGCGCTCGGCGGATGCGCCGAAAACAAGGACCGCCGTGATGATCGCAAAAGTCAGCTGGAAAACGCAGAACACGCTCTGCGGGATCCAGTAGGCGTAGCTGGTGTTCGGCTCGGAGCCGACGCCCCGAAGGAAGAAGTGCTCGGTTCCTCCGAGAAACGGCGCGATCGCGGCGGCCCACGCCGGGGCGCCCTCCGCGGCGAAGTTGCATCCGAAAACCAGACTGTAACCGGCTGCCCACCACAGGATGGTGACGAGTGCGGCCACGCCGAGGCACATGGCAGCCATCGAGAGCACGTTTTTCTGGCGAACCAGGCCCCCGTAAAAGAGCACCAGCCCGGGAAGCGTCATGAACAGCACGAGCACGGCCGACACCATGACCCATGACGTGTGTGCAGGGGACGCCGAGGCAGCGATTCCCGTGCCCGAGGGGTCGGCGTTGGCGCGCTCGGCCTCGGCATACGCCACGCGTTGCTCGATGCCCGGACCGGCCTCGGCATGGGCGGAGGCTGGGGGGCAGAGGAAAAAGATTGCGGCGACGGCGGCGAGGAGCGGCTTCATGAGGCGGGAGGGTTCGATGTTCCGACACGGCAGCCAAGGAAAATTTCGCCGCCTCGCAGCCCGGGAGGTCGGGGCCGACGTCAAGGTAGGGGCGAGCGGCCCGCTCGCCCGTTGCAAAACGACCGGATGAGCGGGCCGCTCGCCCCTACCTTTGCCGGTGGAGCTTCGGCTTTACCACGGCGACGGCTTGGGGGGTGTTTTTGAAACGGTCGCCGAGAAAGTCCGCAACCTTGGCAACCGTTGCGGCGGGGTCGGCGACGAGGTCGGGGTAGCTCACTTCGAGGAGGTCGACGGTGCCGATCTTTTTGAAGGCTTCGCGGATTTTGGCGCTGTGCTCTTCCTGCATTTTGGCCAGGTGGGCGGCTTCGCGTTTGGGGGATTGCCCCTGACGCTCGAGCATGGCGAATTGCGAGGCCACGACTTGCTCCACGGGGCGTGTCATATAGATGATCTTGTAGCGGTGGGCGCGCGGAAGGGCGGGGAGCAGGGCGGAGATGACTTTGACCGCTTTGCCTTCGGCCGCTTTGAGGATGGTCGGGTCTTTGGGGAGCTTTTTGATTTCTTCCCACTCCCAATAGCCTTCGGGATTGTCCTCGTCGGCGGCGCGTTGTCCGTCGGTCAGAAGCGGGATGCCGCCGACTTGCAGGATTTGCATCATGAGCGAGGTGCCGCTGCGCGGGAGGCCGGAGACGATGAGGAGGTCGAGGGGCTCGATCTTCGGCGGGGCGGGTTTGGGCGGACGTGCGGCGCGGGCGGCGGCGCGTTGGCCGGCGACGGCGCGCACGCGGGTGCCGCGGGCCACGGCTTCGTCGTTGGCGCGCTGGCGCATGGTCTTGGCTTGGGCCATGCAGGTGCGGGCTTCGTCGGCCAGGCCCATTTTGTTGAGCACTTGGGCGAGAAAGCGGTAGGGCGGGATGTTGGACGGGGCGAGCTTGATCGCGTTGCGCAGGGCGAGGGCGGCTTCTGACCACTGCCCGGTGCGGGCCAAGGCGAGGCCGAGGTTGACGTGAGCCAGGGGGCTGTTGAATTCGAGATCGATGGCCTCGAGCGAGCTTTCGATGCAGGCTTCGTCTTCCCCGCGGTGCAACTGGCAACGTGCGATGATGGCCCAAGCCGGTGCGTAGCCGGGGTCGCGGGCGAGAATTTCCCGCGCGGTGGCCTCGGCTTCGTCCCAGCGGCGCAGTTTCAGCAGTGTGCGGGCCAGTTGCTCGCGCAGTCCGCCGGCCGACGGATCGCGTCCGCGCACTTCCTCGAGGAGGGCGAGGGCGCGCTCGTGGTCGTCCTGCTGGTAGGCGATGTTGGCGCGGATGAGGGCGATGGTGTTGGCATCCTTGAACCCCTCGAGCGAGGCATCGATGGTGGCCGCGGCCTCGTCGGTCAGGCCGAGTTGGAGTTGGCAATGGGCGAGGCGCTGGGCGAAGTCGGGACGTTGCGGGACGGCGTCGTGGACTGATTCGAGCAGGGGCAGGGCCTCCTCGTATCGTCCGCTGTGCAGGAGGGCGCAGGCCAGTTGCCAATCGTTCTCGCGCTGGGTCTGCTCGGCCGCGGCGGCGGCGTTGTCGGGCACGGCATCGATGTAACCGAGGGCGACAAAGTGCTCGAGCATGGCCTCGCGTTCTTTGTCATCGAGCTGGAAGTCGACCGGCGCCGCACGGTCCGGTCCGGTTTGTTCGTGGCTGGGCACGTCGGCCGGAAAATCCTCCTTGGCCAGCGCGTCGCGCAGCACGCGGCCTTCCATATCGTGGCTGCGGGGCAGTCCGAACCACGCGAGGACGGTGGGGGTGATGTCGGGCAGGCGCGCGCCGTAGATTTCGCCGCCGCCGCTGCGGAAGCCGTGGCCCGAAGCGGCGACGATGCCCTGCGCGCGGTGCCAGACGACGATGCCCGCGGGGATGCGCGGGGTGAAACGCGGGCGCAGGTGGTCGCTGTGGAAACCGTGGTCGGAGATGACCATGACCCCGGCGTCCGGTCCGGCCAGATCGACGAGGCGCATGAGCATGAGGTCGTGCAGGCGGTAGGCGCTGTTGACCACGTCGTGGTAACGGGCGAAGTCGCTTTCCGGCGCGCCTTCCATGCGCGGTGGATGGAAGGGCATGAAAAGGTGGCAGATTTCGTCGATGGCGCGGAAGTAGACCATGGTGAGGTCCCACTCGCCGTCTTCCATCAGCCACGTCGCGGCGGCCTGCACGCTGAAGGCCTCGGCCAATTTCTCGGCCAGCATGAAAAGGCGGCGGTCTTTCTCCTGGTCGATCTTGTCCGGGTCGGCGACGAACATGCGCAGGACATCGGCGCCCAGCTCGTGCGGCCCGATGCGCAGCGGGGAAAGTTTTTCCGCCAAGGATTCGGGCCAGAAGGTGCCGGGCGGGGGGGCGGGCCAATCGGACGGCGATTCGACCGGCGTTTTCGGCGCGTGGGCGAAGAGGTTGGAGACCATGCGCACGTTGGGATCGCGTTCGCCCTGCGATGCGAACCAGCCGACGAGGTTGGTCTTGAGTCCGTGGGCGGAGAGGATGTTCCAGACCGCGCGGCAACGGCGGGTGGCGGCGGAGACCGGCACGACCTGCTTGTCGCGCACCTCGGTGAAGCCATGCACCCCGTGCTCGGCGGCGTGGCGACCGGTGGCGATGGTCGTCCAGAGCATGGGCGAGAGAGATGGCTCCAGCGTGGTCAGGTTGCCGTGCACGCCCTCGTGCAGGATCTTGGCCATCATGGGCATGGTGCCCTGCTGGACGAGCGGGTGGATGATTTTCCAATCGGCAGAATCCCAACCGACAACGAGGAGGCGTTTGCGGGTCATGAGCGGACGATTACTTTAACCGCAGAGAGCGCGGAGGAAAGGGCTCGGTTTGTTTTGGGGGTAGGGACGGCTGGCTCAGCCGTCCGCTCGCCCCAGTCAGAAAGGCAGCGGTCCGCTGGGCCAGCGGACCCTACCGGGCGAGAAGTTTTGTTAAGTCCAAAAATCTTTCGGGAACTGGCACGATGAGACTCGTAGAGCTTGTGCCTCCGTTTGTTGGGGAGCGGACGAGCGGGCCGCTCGTCCCTACCTTGCGGAAGCAAAACACCCGCACCTTGCGGTGCGGGTGTTGGTGAAAATTGCGCGGGGATCTCAGGCCGCTTTGTCGGCGCGGAATTTTTCCACGCCGCGGGCTCCGGCGGCGAGGTTGAGCAGCGCGTCGGAGGCGGCGGCTTTCTTCTCGCGGCGGCGGCGCAGGTGGGCGCCGACGGCGAGGGCGAAAAGTCCGGCGCCGACGGCCATGGTGCCGGGTTCGGGCACGGGG
>JAFMJK010000168.1 GCA_017853515.1 Chthoniobacterales bacterium
ACGAACACGTCCTGCCCCATCTCGACGAGGCGCTTGGCCCGCTCGATGGCGAGGATGGCGATGCGCGTGTGGCTCTTGATGTCGCTGTCGTTCGAGCTGGCCATCAATTCGGCCTGCGGAACGGTGCGGCGGATTTCGGTCACTTCCTCCGGACGCTCGTCGACCAAGAGAATGATCAGCTTCATCTCGGGGTGGTTTTTCACCACGGCCTCGGCGATGTGCTGCAAAAGAGTCGTCTTACCGGTGCGCGGCGGCGCGACGATGAGTCCGCGCTGGCCCTTGCCGATCGGCGTCATGATGTCCATGACGCGCGTGGTGTAGCGCGCGGGCTCGGTCTCGAGGCGGATGCGCGAGTTCGGATTGATCGTGGTCAGCTCCTCGAAAAACGGGATGTTCGCGTATTTGGCCGGATCCTGTCCTTCGATCTCGGTGCAGCGGAAAAGCTGCGGACCGCGGCTGCCTTTGCGGATCTCGCCTTTGATCCACACGCCGTCGCGCAGGTTGAACGCGCGCACCACTTCAGGCGTGACGAAGATGTCGTTGTTCGACTGCGTGAAGTTGCGCTTCGGGTTGCGCAGGAAACCGAATCCCTTGCCGCTGACCTCGACGATGCCTTCGGCGAAGACGGGTTCGCCCGACGGCTCTTCCTCGAGCGGCACGCCGGCATCCGATGGACCGTCGCCACCGCCGCCGCGCGGACCGCGGTCGTCGCGATCGCCGCGATCGTCACGGAAGCGACGGTTGTTGTTGCGGCCGCGGCGGAAATTGCGGAAACGCCCGCGTCGTCCGCCCTCGCGTTGTTGTCCGTCGCCACCTTCCGGCGCGGGTAAGGCGGGATCGGGACGGTGCTCGGGGAGCGCCGCTTCGCGTTCGTGGGCCGGCAAAGCCGGGGTTTCAGGGGATTTGGTTTCTTCCATGGTGTTGTTCGGGAAATCAGTTGCGTCCGGAAATGCGTTCAAGCACGTCGGCGGGGAGCGAGAATTCGGAATAGATGTTGAGCACGTCGTCGTTGTCGTCGCGCGTGATCGCGTGCTCTATGTTGTCATTGGGCATTTTTTGCGTGCGCGCCAAGGTGATCGCAGACCGGAGCCGCAGAGTGGCGTCCGGATCCGGACCGCCCGACTTCGCGGCGACGGCGATCTCTTCCGCCAGCTTGGAGAAAAGCTTCCCCCGCTTCGCGTCGATCGCGCCTTTGATGCGCTTGACTTTGGACCACTTGTTGTGACCGGCCATGAGATGCGTCCGGTTGTGGAACCGGACCTCCGGTGATGGAAATAATTATCGTTTTGTTCTTGGAGGATTGTGCGCCGGACTTTGGCAACCTATTGCCGGAATCGCCTCGAAAAGGGAGCGCGACGAACGGCGCGGACAATCGGAACGAGGGAATTCAACTACGGGCCGGGTTCCCTGTCAACCGGAGTTTGGAAAAAAATACGCCCCTCAAGCCATGATGGCCCGGGCGATTTCCTCCTCCTTGGCCTCCCCGCAAAGCCGGTCGACCAAAGCCAGGCCGAGCTCGAGAGCCGTCCCCGCCCCGCGCGAGGTAATGATGAGGCCGTCCTCCAGGACGCGCTCGCCGCTCTGCGCGCCGGGCAACTCGTTGGCCACGGAAAAATGAGCCGTGAAACGTTTGCCTTCCAAAAGCCCCGCATCCTCCAGCACGAGCGGCCCCGCGCAAATCGCCGCGACCGGCTTGTTCGCCGAGACGAAGGCCGCGGCCAATTCGGCCGCGCGCCCATCGGCCCGCAGTTTGGCTACCGCCGCACCGCCTGGAATGAGGAGAAGATCGAAGGCGGAAGGATCCAAGCCGGACAAAAGCGCGTCGGCGTGCAGGACGATTCCATTGCGGCCGGTGAGATGGATGCCCTCGCCAATCGCAGCCATCACGACTTCGACGCCCGCACGGCGCAAAACATCCACCGGCGCGATCAGTTCCAACTCCTCCACACCGTCCGCCACCAGACAAAGCACGCGTTTGGTCATATATTGCTACGTAACCATCTCCTCCATGCCTTCTCCAGAGCTTTCCCGGTGGGAGAACACCCGAAGCCGCCTCTGTATCGAGAAACCCTTACCAGTTGGCGCGCAAAGATTCTTGCATACGTTTCAAACGACTGTTTGAATTGCCGCCATGCACACATTGTTTGTCCGCAAAGTCACCGCCATCTTGGGTTCGGCTGTCATCGCCGCGTCCGCTACTTCGGCGCAGACCACGCGATTGGCCTTCGACTTCACCGGCACCGATCCCGCGCGCAATCTGCCGTGGACAAAAACTTCGGTGCGCGAATCCGCGCTGACCACGGAAGGTTGGCGTTTCGGTGCGGGCATTTCCCTCGTCGCCGCACGTAATGACCGCCTGGCTTTTGCGGTTGGCAGCGATGCCAGCCTCAGCACACTCGCGCAGGCCAAGGCGAACAACGCCTATCTTTATGTCCGCATCGCGGCGTCGAGCGGCACGCTGAACGTGGCGAACAATCGCGTTCGTTTCACCATCCGACGCGAAAGCTGGCATGCACCTTTGCAATATGCTGTTTTCTCCAGCGTCGACAATTACGCGAGCCCGCTGTTCACCACGCCCTTGCTCGACAACGCCGACGATGCGACCGACGCATTCACGTTTCTCATCCCATCTTCCGGCTACAGCAACATCTCCGGACCGCTGGAACTCCGCATTTACGCTTACGCCGCGCGTTACAACGGCCACGCGGCCTCGCTCACCGCTTTCTCTCTGGGCGGTGCCGTTCAGACTTACACCATGACCACATCGGCCGGCGAAGGCGGCACGGTCGAAGTCTCGCCCGACGGCACGGTCTTCGAGGCGGGGCAATCCGTGCAGATCGCCGCCCGCGCCGCCGCGGGCTATGCCTTCGCCGGATGGTCGGGCGATCTCACCGGCACGGCCAACCCGGCGTTCGTCACCATGGATAGCAACCTCGCCGTGCACGCCCGCTTTCTTCCCAAGCCTGCTCCCCGCATGGATCTCGGAGGCAACCTCGATGCGCTTACCGATTGGACCACAGCGTGGGTTTTCAAGGATTGCTTCAAGTTGGCGCGCACGTGGATGACACGCACGACCACGGGCGGCGAATGGGAGAGCAACCAAACGCCGGTGACCGACACGAACGGTTGGCCGCAGGCGGTCCCCTTCACCGCGAATAGTGCACAGCATTTTCTCCACACGATTCTCCCGCTTTACGGTGCGGGCAATTACACCGTCCGCTTCACCGGCACCGGGCGCATCGAACTCATCGCGCCGAACGGCGGCGGACGCCAGGTCATCACGGCGACGGGCGGAACCACCACGCGCATCTTCGCTTTCAACCCCACACTGGCCGACAACACCCTTTATCTCGAAGTCCGCCAGTCTTCGGGCAGCGACCCGATCCGCAACATCGAAGTCATCGCGCCGGGACAGGATGCGAACCTGCAGACGCAGCCGTTCCATTCGGACTTCGTCGCCTCCCTCGCGCCTTACCGCAACCTTCGCTTCATGGATTGGCTGCGAACCAACCTGCTCCCCTACGAAACCGGCCGCCAACCGCTGCGCACGTGGAGCGAACGCACCACGCGCAACAGCTACACCCAGACGCGCGACAATGGCGTGGCGCACGAATACATCATCGCCCTGGCCAACCAGACCGGCAAAGACCCGTGGATCTGCATTCCGCACGAGGCCGATGACGACTACATACGCGAGACCGCACGAATCTATCGCGACAATCTGGCGCCCGGCTTGGAACTCTACGTGGAATATTCCAACGAAACATGGAACGGCGGATTCCTGCAAACCGCCTACGTGCAGGACCGCGGCGAGGCATTGGGTCTCGATGCCGCCCGTTGGACCGCCGGACAGAAATTTGTCGGCAAAAGATCCGGCGAGATCTTCGCCATCTTCGCGCAGGAATACGGCGCGACGCAGCGTCATCGCTTTGTCGCCGTCCTTGCTACGCAAGCGGCCAACGCGGGACTGTCCGAAGAACGCCTTGCCGCCATGACCGATCCGACGATCAACACCTCGGGAGCCCGCCCCGATGCCCTCGCCATCGCGCCCTACTTCGGTGTCAATTATGAACCGGGCAATCCGGTGCCGACGACCGATCAAGTGGCGACCACACTCTCCACGGCGGCAATCACAGAAGCTCTCGGTTGGACACGCGCCCAGCGGACGGTAGCCGACGCGAATGGACTGCGGCTCGTTTGCTACGAGGGTGGACAGCACTTCGTCGGTATCTACGGCGCCGAGAGCAATAGTACGCTCACCGCGGCGCTCCACGCCGGCAACCGCGATGCGCGCATGCAGGATCGCTACCGCGAATATCTCACCGCGCTGGAACAGGAGGGTGTCGATTTGTTCGTTCACTTTGCCCACGTAAGCGAGTGGTCGCAGTGGGGTTCGTGGGGCGCACTTGAATACCAGCAACAGCCCGCAACACAGGCGCCGAAATGGCGCGCGCTGACCGCGTGGCATCAGAACCTGACGCAACGACATGAAGCTCTCCGCCTCGATCCCCCCGCGACGAACGGTGCGCCTTGGTCCGCGAATTTCCCGTTGCGACCCGGACGCAGCTACAGCATGACCACGAGCACGGATCTCACGGAGTGGTCGCCGGTAGCGGGTCTGGCGAATCTGCGCGGCGACACCGTGACCACCAGCGTGTCATTGCCTGTTTCCTCCGAACCGAATCGCTTCTGGCGCCTGCTAGTGACCGAGTGATGCCATGCCGACCATCGCGGTGCACTTCTTGCAGTGAGAACACTTGCCAGACCGTCGCGGTAGAGCGTAGTGAAACAAACATGAAAACGTGCCTCGCACTCGTTCTTGCCATCGCAACTCTAGTTTCCAGTGCCTTTGCCGACGACGAATATCCCGTCGCCGTGGAAAGCCTGCCGGCGGCACTCACGACCAAGG
>JAFMJK010000013.1 GCA_017853515.1 Chthoniobacterales bacterium
GCGCCCACTTCTGCTCCATGTGCGGTCCGCATTTCTGCTCGATGAAGATCACCGAAGACGTCCGCAAATACGCCGCCGAGCAAGGAGTCAGCGACGAAGAAGCCCTGCACGCGGGCATGGAAGAAAAGTCCCGCGAGTTCGCGGAGAAGGGCGCCGAACTTTACGCCAAAGCCTGAGGAATCTCAGACCAAGCCGAGAAATGTTTTGATTCTTCGGTAGGGGCGGCTGGCCAGCCGCCCGCAAAATATTGTAACGGCCCGCTGAGCCAGCGGGCCCTACCAACGATCAATCCTCGCGACTTTTGAGGACTGGTATCAGACCAAGCCGAGCTTCATCCGTCCCGCCTCGCTGATCATTCCTTGGTTCCAAGGCGGGGACCAGACGAGTTCGACTTCGGCGGATTCGACGCCGGGGACGGTGAGGATGCGACTGCGCGCGTCGGCGGCAATGGTCGGACCCATGCCGCATCCCGGTGCGGTGAGGGTCATCTTCACATTGACGGTTGTTCCTCCGGATTCGCTCTTGCCGAGGATGAGGTCGTAGACGAGCCCGAGGTCGACAATGTTCACCGGGATTTCCGGATCGTAGACGTTCTTCAACTGCGCCCAAACGTCGTCCTCCTTGACCTCTCCGCCTGCGGCAACGCCTGTTTTGGGGGCTTCCTCTTTTTTATCGATCTCGATACCCAGCGCGTCGGCGTCGGCCTCGGCGATGCGGGCCAAACCGGTCTGCGTGGCCACCGTGTAGGTGCCACCCAGAGACTGGGTGATAATCACGGGACTTCCCGCGGTGAGCGTCGCCTCCTCACCGCTGGGAATGAGGATCGCTTTGCAGTCCCGCTTCAGGGTGATTTCACGATGGTCCATGAGGCAAAGATTAACCGGAGCGCGGGTCGGGGCCAATCAAATGGTTCCAAGCCGACAGCGGAAACGCTAATGTCTTCGTTCTATGCGCTGGCAGACACTTTGGCAGGCGAAATGGATCCTCGTTGTCCTCGCGGGTTTGACCGCCGCGGCGTGGACTTGGACGCCTTGGCTGGCGGGCGTCGGAGTTGCCCTGATCGTATTCACGCTCTACTTCTTCCGCGATCCGCGCCGGGAGATTCCCCAAGGGCCGGGCCTCTTTGTTTCGCCGGCGGACGGAAAGGTGAGCGACATCCTTGAGATGGAGGAGACCGAGGTGGCAGGCCGAAAAATGCGCCGCATCGGAATTTTTCTCTCGGTGTTCGATGTGCACGTCAACCGCGCGCCCGCGGCCGGACGCTTGGTCTACACCGCGGAACATGCAGGCACTTACCATGACGCGCGCAGCCCGATGGCCTCGACGCACAACGCGGCGCGAACCTGGGGATTCGACTGCGACGGACAGATGATCGTGGTGCGGCAGATCACCGGCGCGATCGCGCGCCGCATCGTCCCGTGGGCCCTGCTTGGCGACAAACTGGCGCGCGGTCAGCATTTCGGCATGATTCGCTTCGGCTCGCGCACCGAGGTTTTCCTTCCCCTCGAAGCCGCGGTCTCCGTTTCTGTCGGCGACCATGTCAAAGGCGGGTCGTCGGTTATCGCTCATTTGCCGGTTGGACAGAAACGCGTGGAGCAGCCGAAGATGGAGGTCGCCTCATGAACAAGGACAACGATCCCAACGGGGTGAAGATTTACCTCCTGCCGAACTTGATGACGGCGGGCAACCTGTTTTGCGGGTTCGCCGCGTTGATCAACATTCTCGACGCCGTGGTGCAGATCAATGCGGGCCTCGATCCCGCGGGCAAGATCCACGTCGCCATCTGGTTTATCCTCGGGGCCTGCATTTTCGATCTGCTCGACGGCCGGCTGGCCCGCCTCGGGGGCAATGAAAGCGTCTTCGGACGCGAATTCGATTCGCTCGCCGATGTGGTGTCCTTCGGCGTGGCCCCTGCGCTGCTCGTCTGGCAAATCGTGCTGCGCGATTTCGACCGCTACGGATGGCTCATCGCCTTCGTTTATCTGGCCTGCGGCACGCTAAGATTGGCGCGGTTCAACAGCATCGCCGCGCAGCAGGGCGCGTCGGACGGACCTAAGGATTTTCTCGGGTTCCCCATCCCGGCCGCCGCGGGCCTCATCGCCTCGTTGACCCTGTTCATGCTCTGGCTGGACGCGGGGCAAAAGACGATCGGCCCGTGGAAGTTCGCCTTGCCGCCGCTCATGCTCTTCCTGTCGTTCATGATGTTCAGCAAGGTGAAATATCCCAGTTTCAAGGCGGTGAACTGGCGCACACGGCACTCCATCCCGAAATTCATGGTGACCATCGTGGTGCTGATTTTCACCGCGATGAATTACGAGTGGATGCCGGCCATGATCTTCATCGCCTATCTGCTGTATGGACTGGCCCGCCCGCTCATCTCGCAAGCTTGGCGCCGCGAGATCGAGGATGAGACCGAAGACGAAGAAGCGGCGGCGGAAAACCGCGGGGCCTGATCGAAGGCGATCCCTGCCGCTTGCGTCTGGTTGGATCCTGTCCTTTACTGACCGCGTGGTAGCCACGGCCTACAGATATATCGTCTCAGAGGACGGCGTCCGCGGGGGGCATGCCCGGGTGGAGGGCACGCGCATCGGCGTGCACGATGTTGTTTCCTACTTCCTTCTCGGCTCCAACATGGACGAAGTTGCCGCGCGGTTTCCCGACTTGAGCAGGGCGCAAATCTACGAGTGTCTGGCCTACTAGGAGGACCACAGGTCCGAGATCGAAGCGCTGGCGCTTCCGCAAACCGCAGAGCCTGCTGCGTGAGGTTTTTCCTCGACCACGATGTGCCGCGCCATCTGGCGGACGTGTTGCGTCGTCATGGTCATGAAGTCGAATTGGTTCCGGAGGTCATGTCGCCCGAGTCCAGTGATGAGGACGTCTTCGCCTATGCCGTGAAAAGGAAGGCGATCACGCCGACTTGCAACCGGAATGACTTTCTCGAGCTGGCACGAAGTGTCGCCCACCCTGGCCTGATTGTGCTAATTCGGCGCCGGTCAGCACTCTCCGAAGCCGGACACCTGCTCGAGTTGCTTGGCAAGGCAGGAGCCTCCGGACTGGAAGGCAACATAAACTTCGCCTGACAAGCTGGGCAATGTTGGCTGCTAAGTTAGAGGGCGCTTCGTTGGGCGGTATCGGAATTGCTATGGGCTTCGCATTGAACCCGATCTCGGGCAAAGCCCCTAATTAACACTCATCAACCGCGCCTGATCAGAACGGAATATCGTCGTCGGACGGTTCTTCGGCCGCGGGTGCGGATTTGGCGGGTTTGCTGCCGGAGGAACGTCCTCCGCCGCCTTCGCCACCATCACGCGAACCGAGCATCTGGAAATTCTCGCAAACCACGCGCAGTTTGGAGCGTTTTTGTCCGGTCTGTTTGTCGTCCCACGTGTCGAGTTGGAGGCGTCCTTCGACAAAAAGCGGACGGCCTTTTTTGAGGTATTCGCCGGCGATCTCCGCTTGGCGTCCCCACATGGTGACGTCGACGAAGGTCACCTCTTCGCGTTTTTCACCGCCGTCGGTGGTGTAGGTGCGATTGACGGCGAGGCCGATGTCGGCCACGGCACTGCCCTTCGGCGTGTATTTGACCTCGGGATCCCTGGTGAGATTTCCGAGGAGCATGACTTTGTTGTAGGAGGCCATGGGATTCGAGCGGGCTAGGCGGCTTGCGCCGCGGGTTTGAGTTTCTGGTAGTGCTGGAGATGGATCACCGGATCGAGTTTCCACTTCGATTGCAGCTCGTCGATCTGCCCGGGAGTGGCATCGACGATGTAGTTCACGTAGTAGCCGCCGGTGCGTTTCTTGCTCGGGTAAGCGAAGGTGCGCTTTTCGAGGCGCTGGATTTGCTCCACTTCCACTTTGGCGGCCTTGATCTGTTTCTCGATGGAGTCGATGAGGTCGTTGGCCGACTCCTCTTTGCCCTTCGTGTTGAGCACGAGGAGAATTTCGTAACGTCGTTTGGTCATAATCCTTCTTTATTGAATTCATTCATCGCCGCGGCAAGCCCCTTTTTCAAAACGCAGCGAATAGCTTCGGCGCCTCGCTCCGTGACTGAGGGCAATTCGGCCTCCTCGGCCGCGGTGAAGGGCATGAGCACGTGGTCGTGCAGCGTGACGGGCGGCGGCGGGGCCCCGATGCCGACGCGCAGGCGCGGAACGGCCTCGGTGGAGAAATGGGTGAGCACGGACTCGAGCCCATTGTGGCTGCCCGCGCTGCCCGCGGCGCGCAGACGGAGGCGTCCGAAGGACAACGCGGCATCGTCGAGCACGACGATGACGCGGTCATGCGGGATTTTGTAAAAATCGGCCAGTGAGCGGACAGCAACGCCGCTCAGGTTCATGAAAGTCGTCGGCTTGATCAGCCACGCGCCTTCGGTGCGCGAGACTTCGCCTTCGAAACGCTTCTCTTCGCGGAAGGGTTCGGTAGCCAGCGCATCGAGGACGAGCCAACCGATGTTGTGGCGCGTGCGCGCGTAGCGCGCGCCCGGGTTGCCCAAGCCGGCCACCAGCCAAGGGGTGGAATCCGGCTCCATAGTGGAATGTTAGTCCTTCTTTCCTTCTTCCTTGGCCTCGCCTTCGGCGGGCTTCTTCTCGTTGATGACCTCGGGTTCGGTCGCGGCGCCCTCGGCGGGTGCGGCTTCTTCCGTGGTCTTCGGCTCGGAAACAAGGAAAACGGTGAGCTCTTCGTCGGCCGTGTATTTGACGCCGGGAAGCTTGGGCAGATCGCGCACGTGCAGCGCCTGGCCGAGCTCGAGCGCGGAGACGTCGACGCTGACTTTTTCGGGAAGGTCTTTGGGCAAACACTCGACTTCGATCGAGCGCAGGCTTTGCTCGAGCAGTCCGCCACCGACTTTGACACCGGCCGCTTCGCCGAGCGGCTCGATGACAACTTCGGCCAAGAGAGTCTCGTTGACCGACACGGCTTTGAAGTCGACGTGGAGGATGGCTTGGTTGACCGGGTGGTGCTGGACTTCGTTGATCAGCGCGAGGCGCGCGCCGCCTTTGCCGTCGTCCTCGATCTCGAGGTTGACGAGGATGTTTTCGCCGACGGCGTGGGAAAGAAGGTTGTCGATGGCGCGGCGCTCGAGTTGCAGCGGGGTCGGCTCGAGGCCTGTCCCGTAAAGGATGGCGGGCACGCCCTGCGCGGCTTTGACTTTTTTGACGGCGTTGCGGCCCGTGCCGGTGCGGCGCGCGGCCTTGAGACTGACGTGTTTGGACATAGGGGCGGGGAGACTAGGCGGGCCGCCCGTTGATTTCAAACAAAGAAGTCACGGATTCGTCGTCGTGGATGCGTTTGATCCCCTCGCCCAGAAGCCCGGCCACGGAGGAAACGGTGATTTTGCAGCCGTCCAGCTTGGGCACCGGAACACTGTCGGTGGCGATCAATTCCTTGATATCCGACCCGCGGAGGCGGTCGCCCGCCATGGCGGTGAGCGGCGCGTGGGAAACCATGGCGTAGACCTCCTTGGCTCCGGCTTTGCGGAGGATTTGGGCGGCGCCGGACAGCGTGCCGGCCGTCTCGGTGAGATCGTCGATGAGCAGGACGTTTTTGCCCTCGACCTCGCCGATGACATGCTCGGCTTCGATCTCGGTCGCACTGATGCGGCGCT
The DNA here is from genome assembly GCA_017853515.1 of Chthoniobacterales bacterium. Lineage (GTDB taxonomy): Bacteria > Verrucomicrobiota > Verrucomicrobiia > Chthoniobacterales > JACTMZ01 > JACTMZ01. The sequence goes on from JAFMJK010000013.1 coordinate 5,606, forward strand.
TCACCACGATGGCGAGGCCCGCGCCAAGGGCCTGCGCGTAGGCCGAAGCCATTTTCACGCCGCCGACATCGGGCGAAACGACGACAAGATCGCCGATGTTGCGCTTCTTGATGTCCTTGAGCAGGACAGGCATCGAATAAAGGTGATCGACCGGAATGTCGAAGAACCCCTGCAACTGCTGCGCGTGCAGATCCATGGTGAGCACGCGGTTCACGCCCGAGGCGACGAGAAGGTTGGCCACAAGCTTGGCCGTGATGGGAACGCGCGGCTGGTCTTTGCGGTCTTGGCGCGCATAACCGAAAAACGGAATCACCGCGGTGATGCGCGCGGCGCTGGCCCGGCGCGCCGCATCGACGAGGATGAGCAATTCCATCAGGTTCTGGTTGGTCGGCGGGCAGGTCGGCTGGATGATGAAGACATCTCGGCCGCGGACGTTCTCGTTGATTTTGACGAATGTCTCGCCGTCCGGGAACGAACTCACCGTGGCGTCGCCCAGAGGCACGCCGATGTAGTCCGCAATGGCATTGGCAAGTTGCGGGTGCGCGGTCCCGGAAAGGAGCCGCATTTCTGCTTTGCCGCGAAACATAGACGGAGAGATTCCCCGACCGGGGGCGGGTCTTGCAATTGCAAAAACGTAAACCGCGGTAAACTATGCCCGCATCATGCACGCGCCGCACGTCCCGCAGCCCGATCCCGCGGAAGTTGTCTCCCCTCTGGGCCTGCCGCTCACCCCGGCGGTTGCCGCGTTCTCCCGCGATTTGGGCGCGGTGGACGACGAGCAACTCGAGGACATGGCGCGGAAATCGCGCGCGCTGACCCGCCGCCACTTCGGACGCACGGTGCGGCTGTTCGCCCCGCTCTATCTTTCCAACGAGTGCATCAACAGTTGCGCGTATTGCGGATTCTCCCGCGAAAACGCCATCCTGCGCGTCACGCTCGAAGCGGAGCAGGTCCGCGCTGAAGCGCGCCATCTTGCCGCGCAGGGCTTCCGCAACATCCTGCTCGTCGCGGGCGAGCATCCGAAATTCGTCTCCAACGGATACCTCGAGGAAATCCTGCGCGCCCTGACGCCGGAAATCCCTTCGCTCTCCATCGAGGTCGCGCCGATGGAGACGCCGGATTATGTCCCGCTGGTTCGCGCCGGCGCCGAAGGTCTGGTTGTTTATCAAGAGACTTACCACCGTCCGACGTATGCGCGGCTGCACACGGCCGGACCGAAGAAGGACTACGATTGGCGCCTCGCTTGTCCGGAACGCGGGCACGCCGCGGGATTCCGGCGCATCGGCATCGGCGTGCTGCTCGGATTATGGGACTGGCGGGAGGAGGCCATCGCCCTCGCCGCGCACCTCGATCATCTCCTGCGCACCTGCTGGAAGTCGCACTTCACGGTCAGTTTCCCGCGCCTGCGTCCCGCGGCAGGCGGATTCCACCCGACCCATCCGATCGGCGACCGCGATTTCGTCCAACTGCTCTGCGCGTTCCGCATCCATTTCCCGCGCGTCGGCCTCGTCATGAGCACACGCGAACCCGCTGCCCTGCGCGATGCGGTCGCACCGCTCGGCGTCACCCTGATGAGCGCGGGCAGCCACACCGAACCGGGCGGTTACACCGGACTGGGGCGGGACAATCTGCATCTCACCGTGCGCGGACGCGCCCTCGCCTGCGACACGCCGGAGGACGCGCTGGCCACGGAACAGTTCTCCACCTCGGACCAGCGCACGCCGCAGGAGGTCGCTGCACGCTTGCGCGAGCTCGGACTCGATCCCGTGTGGAAAGATTGGGATCGCGGCATTCTCGGAACATGAAGCTCGTCCTCAACGGCAGAGAACGCGAAGTGAGCGCGACACAAGCAGAGGAACTGGTCGCCGAACTCGGTCTTCCCCTCGCCGCCGCTTTGGTCGAATACAACGGGACCGCGCTGCTGCGTTCCGAGTGGGTGATGACCAAGCTGCGCGAAGGAGACCGTCTGGAAATCATCCGCATGGTCGCCGGGGGTTGAGAGAACCTGCGGCGGCAAACCGCCCCGGTCAACCTGCGCGCCGCCGGGAGCGTGCGATGAACGCGACAAGTCCCAGCAAGGACGCCGCGGCCCATGTGCCGGGTTCGGGAACCTCGACCGCCGTTGTCGCCAACCGGAAACCGAGGCTGTCCAGCTCGGTGGTTGGCAGGTCCGCGACAGAAGTAGAGGCACTCGGGAGCCCGCCCTTCCAGCTTCCTCCCACATAAACTCGATTGGTTGCTGAAAAAGTGGCCTCTACCCACTCTGCAAGGTTGCCCGATTGGTCGAAAGTGCCGTAGGCGCTGTCACTGCTGGTGAAGGCCCCGACGTCGGACAGGTAGTTCTGGCCCGCCGCCTTGTTCGTGGCTTGGGTTACCGAGTAGGTGAAATTGGTGCCGTTGAAGATGGCGTAGTTGGCTTGGTTGGTTCCGGAACCGATCGTGTTGCCCGGCGCGGCGTCGCTCTGCGTGGCGTAGTCCCAGTAGCCTGCGTTGGTGCTGCCGCCTTTGTAGAAAGCCGCTTTGTACCATTCATCCCAAGTCGGCAACCACCAAGTGGCGCCTGCGTTCTGGGCGATGATTCCGTTGGTCGCGCCGTTCAGCGTATAGGCACCGGTCTCCGTGCTCGCGCCATTGGTCGCGCCGTTGTTGACCCAGTTGGCAAAACGCGCCGCGTCAAACCAACTTACATAAGCGATCGGACGATCGCCGGGGCTGCTCGCCCCCGCCGGGTTGCTGCCGGAAGGTCCGACCACGCTGTAGGAGTAAGGATCGAGGGATGTGCCCGACCCACTGCGCAGGATGCCGGCGATGTCGTTGTCCTGAAACATCTGCAAATTGTAGAGATCGATGATGTAGCTGTCTGAAGTCACCGCGGCCACCGAGTTGAGAAAAGTGCTGTATTGCGCAATGGTCACCTCGTATTTGCCAACGGCGAAATCGTAGGCCACAGAGCCTTTGCCGTTGCCGTCGGCCGCGTTGCCCGCGTCTCCCACCGCCACCGTCTCGACCGTAATGAGCGCTCCGCGGACCGGCGCGGCAAAGAGAAGGGCCACGCACAGGACCATGACCAAGCGCGGGGCAAAGGAAGGCATCCCGTTTCGATACACCATCCGCGCGCCTTTGCAAGTGGAAGAAAAGCGCCCAAAGTCGCCCCCCCGGTCAACCCATCAAAAGGGGCAATTTTAGACCGCCCCAAGACCCCGGACGCCCGGCGGAACCGCCGCCGGCCTCAGGCTTTTTCGACCACAGCCTGACCGCCCCCGACCCGCAGCGCCGCGACCTCGTCACCGGGGCAATGAAGTCCCCCTCGCTGCGCGCGTCGTAATTTTGGCCGCCGAAACCGGCGCGCCCGACCGGACGGAGCATGGTAAGGACTTTGCCCCAGTCTCCCGCGCGCACCGACAACCATCCCGCGCCCGGTTCGTCCATGGTCAGCGATGCCCCGCCGGGTTCGCTCGCGGTCAGCACCAGCCGGCGCAACAACGGAAGTTTGGGAAAATACTGGGCGAGAAAAAACATCGCGGCCGCCAACCCGAGGGCCACTCCGAGGTTGGCCAGCGGGAGGAGGAAGAGGTCGAAGGAAGGCCAGTGCGGTGCACCCGGGTAGTAGTCCACCATGGTCCAAAGCAGCGCCCCGAACATCATCATCGTCCCGGCCAAGGCGAGGACAACGATGCCCGGGATAAAAATCAGCTCGATCAAAACCAGCATGAGTCCCAGCACGAAAACCGCGACCGCCTCCATGCCGGTCAAGCCCGCGACGTAGTGCCCGGCAAAGTAGAGGATGAAGCAGAGCGCGGCGATCGCCCCAGGCACGCCGAAGCCGGGCGACTTGAATTCGATATATGTCCCGACGATCCCGCCGAGAAGGAAGAGCGGGGCCAGCATGGTGATGACCAACGCTGGCTGCTCGAAGCCGCTCGGTTCGGCCTCGACCACCGGTCCGGTGAGCCCAGCACGCCGCAGGAGGTCGCTGCACGCTTGCGCGAACTCGGACTCGATCCCGTGTGGAAAGGTTGGGATCGCGGCATTCTCGGAGCATGAAGCTCCTCCTCAACGGCAAGGAACGCGAAGTCCAAGCCACGCAGGTCGAAGCCCTCGTCGCCGAAGTCGGCCTCCCCCTCGCCGCCGCCCTCGTCGAACGCAACGGCACCGCCCTCCTCCGCTCGGAGTGGCCGAAGACAAGTCTGCAGGCAGGCGACCACCTCGAGATCATCCGCATGGTCGCCGGCGGTTGATAACAAAGTCACCCAAGGGAACGCTTCGGAGACCTATTTGACATCAGATGCTAAGAATTGTAGCATCAAGCATCATGCGAACGACCCTCGATTTGGCTGACCCTGTTTTGCGCGACCTTAAAGCCTTGCGCCGGAAGGAGGGCGGTTCTTTAGGGTCGCTAGCCTCGCGTTTGCTCGCCGACGCCTTGACCGCCCAGCGGCGCGCCCCTCGCCGCCCCGCCAAACTCGAGTGGTCGGCACGTGCCATGCACGCGAAGGTCGATCTGGCGGACAAAGAAGCCGTTTACCGTGCCATGGAAGGCCGATGAGTTACTCCATCGACGCGAACATCCTTCTCTATGCTTCGGACACCTCGTCCGGGTGGCACCAATCGGCGAAGGATTTTCTGGAGGCTCGTGTCGCGGACCCCGACATCGTGTGCCTCACTTGGCCTGTGCTCTTGGCCTACCAGCGCATCGCCACGCACCCGGGCATCTTCGCTCGCCCGCTGCCGCCGGACACAGCTTGGGCCAACGTTTGCCAATTGTTGTCCCTGCCCCGCGCGACGATTGTCACCGAGAACGAAAGCTTTGCCGACGACTACCAGCGCGTGGCTACGGCTGTGGTTGCTGCCGGCAATCTTGTGCCCGATGCCCACGTTGCCACCATTCTTCTTCAGCACGGCGTGCGCCGGATCTACTCGGCCGATACGGACTTCCGAAAGTTCGATTTTCTTGAGGTCATCAACCCGCTCGGCGGCAAAACACGCGGGCGCACGCGGTAGCAGGTAGCGGTTACCCGAAGACCAGTTTGGTCCCCGCGATGAGCAACACCACCGCGAGCAGCAAGGCAATGCCGCGCGCAGGCAAATGCCGGCTGCCAAGTCGCGAGCCGATGAACCCTCCGATGGCCACCACGACGGCGAGTGGCCACGCGAAGTCGGGGAGTTCGCGTCCGCTCCTCGCGTATCCGGCCAAGCCGGCAGAGGAGTTGACCAAAATAAAGAGCGCGGAAACCGCGGCCGCTTCTTTCAATTTGGCCCAGCGGCAAAAGAGCAGCAACGGGGTGAGGAAAATTCCGCCGCCGGTTCCGGTCAGGCCGGACAAAAATCCGATCCCCGCGCCGGACGCGATGGCTATCGGACGCGCCGGACGAACCAGCTCAGCCGGATCGTCTTTGCGGTAGAGCAAACGCCATGCGGAGAACCAGAGCACGAGGCCGATGAGGATTTGCAAATAGCTCGCCGGAACATGAAGCCAACCGCCGAAGAAGGCCGCGGGCACGGACAAAACAGCGAACGGCCAGAAAAGCGACCAGGAGAAATGTCCCGCACGCCACCATTGGATGAATCCGATGGCGGCGACGAGGATGTTCAAGGTCAGCGCGGCAGGCCGGATTTCTTCCACGCCGAGACCGAAGAGCGTCAGCACCGCGATGTAACCGGAGGCCCCCGCGTGGCCGACCGAGGAATAAAGCAGCGCGACGAGAAACATCGCGGCGGCGAGGGCGACGAATTCGCCGGTCACGTCACGATCCCGATTTTTCCACCACGACCTCGTTGCCCTCCAAGCGCAAGGCAATCACCACCGCGCCCGGTTCGATGAATTCGCCCTCGGCGCGCGCATCGACGATCTCGCCGCCGAATTCGGCGCGTCCGACCGGACGGAGCATGGACAGCGATTTTCCGCGATCGCCCGCACGCACGGGCAAGAACGCCGCGCCGGGTTCGCCGTGGGGGAGCGAATCGCCGGCCGGTTGGGCCGCCGAGAGAATGATGCGGCGCAGGCCCGGCATTTTCGGGAAAAACGCGGCGATAAAATAAATAGCCACGGCGGAAAGTCCGATCGCCGTGCCGAGGTTGGCCAGCGGCAGAAGGAACATGTCGAAGGACGGCCACTGCGGGGCGCCCGGATAATAGTCGACCATCGTCCAGAGCAGCGCGCCGACCATGAGCATGACGCCGAACAAGGCGAGCACGACGATGCCGGGAATAAAAAGAAGTTCGATGAGGACCAAGGCCAAGCCGAGAACAAACACAGCCACGACCTCCAGACCGGTGAGACCGGCGACGTAGTGCCCGGCAAAAAAGAGCAGGAAGCAGACCGCGGCGAGGAACCCCGGCACACCGAAGCCGGGGGATTTGAACTCGATGTAGGTCCCGATGATGCCGCCGAGCAGCAGCAGGGGGGCGAGCGTGGTGAGGATGAGCGCAAGCCGCTCGAACCCGCTGGGCTCGGCCTGGACGACCGGCCCTTTCAGTCCCGCGTCCCGCACGAGGGCGGCGACCGACGGCGCGATACCCTCGGCCAGCAACGGCTTGCCGTTGATTTTTTCCGCGGCTTCCTGCGCGCTGAGCGTGAGCAGTTCGCCTTTCTCGTTGATGCTTTTGCCGCCGACCTTGGCCTCTTTTTCCTTGTTGATGAAGGCCTCGGCCAACTCCGGATTGTGCCCGTTGCTTTCCGCGGCGCTGCGAAAATATCCGGAATAATATGACACAATCTTGGCGTTGAGCGTCTCGGGAACTTCCTGCCCCATGCCCATGACCGGCGCGGCCGCGCCGATCGCGCTGACCGGGGCCATCCAAATCTGCTTCGTGCCGAGCGCGATGAGCGCGCCGGCCGAACCCGCGTTGGGGTTCACATAGGTGAAAGTGGGGGCTTTGACTTTGAGCAGTGCCTGCAAAATGTCCACGCCCGCGCCGAGTTCGCCGCCCGGCGTGTCCATGTCGAGGATGAAAGCCGAGGCGTTGGCTGCCTCGCCCGATTTGAGGATGCGGCGGAGAAAAAAGAACTGCGCTTTGGACACCTCACCTTTGAGCGGGATGACCACGACGGCGCCTTCCGGCACCTCACCCTCGAGCCTGCGGACCTCGGGCAAGGGCGCCTGGGGTTGTTCCCCGGCGGACGGCGTCTGCGCCCAGCCCGGGGTGGCGGACAACAAAACGGCCAGCAGAAGCGCGAATCTCATAATCCCGATCTTCCCAGCGCGGCGCGCACCCTCAAGTCGAATCGGCGGAATTGGCGCGCCCGGATTTGCGCGGTCCGCTAGGATCTCCCCATGCCCCGCATCTCCGAGGAAAGCATCGAGCGCGTCGCTTCCGCGAGCGACATCGTGGAAGTGATCGGGAGCTACTTTCCGCTCAAGCGCGCGGGGACGAGCTGGCGCGCACTGTGCCCGTTCCATCGCGAGAAATCGCCGTCGTTCCACGTCAGCCCGCAAAAGCAGGCCTACTACTGCTTCGGCTGCGGAGCAGGCGGCGGCGTTTTCAAATTCGTCATGGAATACGAGCGCGTCGACTTCGCCACGGCAGTGCAACGCCTCGCGCAGAAAGCGGGCGTCACCGTGGTGGAGGAAAAAGGCGGACCCGAGGACGAGCGTCGTCGCGCCATGCGCGACCGGCTGCTCGAGATGCACCGGGCGGCCGCGGATTGGTTCCATCACAATCTCCTCCGCTCGCCCGCCGGCGCGGCCGCGCGGGATTATCTGAAGTCGCGCGAAATCACGTCGGACACGGCGAAGGCATGGCAACTCGGCTATGCGCCGGACAGCAGCAACGCGTTGCTTTCGCATTTGCGCAAAGCGGGATTCCGCGACAACGAGCTTCGCGCCGGCGGACTTTTCGGCGGAGGCGAGGACGGGCCATTGCGCGACCGCTTCCGTCAGCGGCTGATGTTTCCCATTTGCAACGACTACGGCGAAGTGATCGCGTTCAGCGGACGTGTCCTGCCGCCGAACGACGATCCGGCCAAATACGTCAATTCCCCCGAGACGCCGCTCTTCAGCAAGGGCCGCGCCTTGTTCGGACTGCACAAGGCACGGCGCCCGCTGGCCGACGCGGGCACGGCCATCGTGTGCGAAGGGCAACTCGACCTCATCCGCGTCTCGGAAAGCGGACTGCAAAACGTCGTCGCACCGCAAGGCACCGCCTTCACCCCGGCGCAGGCACGCCTGCTCAAACGCTACGTCGAGACAGCCGTCCTGTGTTTCGACTCGGATCGCGCGGGCCGCACCGCGGTGGAACGCTCGCTGCCCATCCTGCTCGCCGCGGGATTCACGGTGCGCGTTGCGGCTTTGCCTCCCGGCGAAGATCCCGATTCGCTCATCCGGACGAAAGGCCCGGACGCATTCCGGGCGATGGTCGAAAGCGCGCCGGACTATTTCGATTTCGCAGTCGGCGAAGCCGGCGCGGATCTGGAGGATGCCGGCAAAAAATCCGTGCTGGTGCGCAAACTCGCGGGATTCGCCGCATCCCTGCCCGATGCCATCGGGCGGGAGGCCGTCGCCGCACGCATCGGTCCGCGTCTCGCCATTTCGCCACAGGCCTTTCTCGCCGCGGTGCCGAAAACTTCCATCGCGCCGGGCGACGAGGATGCGGACAGCGAACCGGCGCGCGAGACAACGGAAGAACCCGACCAAGTTGTGCGCCTCCTCCTGCACAGCGCGCTGGTCGACACCGAAGCCCGCCAGTGGCTGGCCGCGCAGGACATCGCCAAGACATTGGCCGGGCGCCCGGGGCTCGGACTCCTCGGCACGTGCCTGCAGGCGACCTTCGATCCCGCCGATGCCGCTGCCACGCAAGCCTTCGTGGCCACCCAGGCCGCCGCCGCGCAGTCGGTCCTTGCCGCCCTCCTCCTCGGTCGGCCGCCGAGCAACCCCTTGGCCATCGCACGGGACACCCTTAACCGATTGCGGCGACGCGACTTGGAGAGCCGCCGGGAAGCGGTCACGGCGCGCCTGCGCGCCCCTGGCATGCCCCCGGACGAAGTGGCGCGCCTTCAGAGGGAGGTTGTTGACATCATGCAGGAGATCGGGCAAGTTAGCGGGTCGCACTGATACCGTCCGACCGGAGGCTCAGCCGATCAAAAGGCGCGCGCAGAAGTAACCCGGGCGGCCCACAACTCACCTTACATGGCCAACAAACCGAGCAAGAAGAAGCCCGTCAAAAAACCCGCCGCGAAAAAGAAAGCGAAACCTTCCGCGAAGAAACCGGCGCCAAAGACGAAAATGCCCGCGGCAAAAAAGCCGGCCCCGAAGAAGGCGGCCAAGCCCGCGGCGAAAAAACCGTCGGCCAAAAAGGTCGAGCCGAAAAAGGCGGCAACCAAAGACAAAGCGGCACCCGCTCCGGTCAAAAGCGGCAAAGCAGCCAAGGTCGACGCCAAAGCCGCGGCGAAGCCCGGCAAAAACGGGGCAAAAGCCGGCCTCTTCGCACCAGCGCCCGAACGCGACATAAACCAATTCATCGCCGACAAGACGCGCGAACTGGTCAAACTCGCCAAGGATCAAGGCTACCTCACCTTCGACGACCTCGAGGAAAATCTGCCCTCGAACGTCCATGACGCCGATGTCATCGACAAGATCATCACGCGCCTGCGCGAGGTGGAGATCGAACTGATCGAGCAAAGCGACGTCGATTCCGACAAGGCCCCCCGCAAGGAGGAAGAAAAAGAAGAAAAAGCGGAGAAGGACGAGAAATCCGACGGTCGCCTCGACATCCTCGACGATCCCGTCCGCATGTATCTCAAACAGATGGGCCAGGTTCCCCTCCTCACCCGCGAGCAGGAAGTGGAAATCTCCAAACGCATCGAGGACGCCGAACTGAAGGTGCAGGACATCGTTTACCGCATGGGCTTCGTGGCCCGCGGCCACCTCGACCTCGCCCAGAAGCTTCTCGACCAGCGCGAGCGCTTCGACCGCGTGATCATGGACAAGAAGATCGAGAGCCGCGAACGCTACATGAAAGCGCTCCCGCGCCTCTGCGCCACGATCAAGGCGGCCGCGCAGAAAATCGACCGCCAGTTCGTCGGCATCGCCAAGAGCAAAAAGCCGTCCGCGCAGGTCCTCAAGAACTTCGAAAAGGCCCTCTCCGGAATCCGCGCGCACTACCCGAAATTTTTCTACAAGCAGAAGATCACCGACGATTTCGTCCAGGCGGCCGACGACACGCACCGCACCCTGCTCCACCTGCACGGCGAGCACGCCAAGACCAGCCCCAAGGCCAAACGCAGCGAGGACGCGAAGAAAAAAGTCCGCGAACTCGAAAAACGCATCCACGACCTCGCGCACCGCGCGTGGATGACGTCCGACGTCTTCAAGCAGTCCTACGGCGACCTGCGCAAATGGCACCGCGCCGCGCACAAAGCCAAAACCGAAATGGTCGAGGCCAACCTGCGCCTCGTCATTTCCATCGCCAAGAAATACACCAACCGCGGCCTCTCCTTCCTCGACCTTATCCAGGAAGGCAACATGGGCCTGATGAAAGCGGTGGAAAAATTCGAATACCGCCGCGGCTACAAATTCTCCACCTACGCCACGTGGTGGATCCGTCAGGCCATCACGCGCTCGATCGCCGACCAGGCCCGCACCATCCGCATCCCGGTGCACATGATCGAGACGATCAACAAACTCATCCGCGTGCAGAAGCAGCTCGTGCAGGAATACGGACGCGAACCGTCGCCGGACGAGATCGCCGACGAAATCCAGCTTCCCGTCGAACGCGTCCGCGCCGTGCTCAAGATGGCGCAGACCCCGATTTCGCTGCAGATGCCGGTCGGCGACAGCGACGACACCAGCTTCGGCGACTTCATCGAGGACAAATCGGCGGAAAACCCGGCCGACAGCGCGGCGATCATCCTGCTCAAGGACAAAATCAAAGACGTCCTCGAAACCCTCACCGACCGCGAACGCAGCGTCCTCGAACAGCGCTTCGGCCTGGTCGACGGCTACCCGCGCACGCTCGAGGAAGTCGGCCGCCAGTTCAAAGTCACCCGCGAACGCATCCGCCAGATCGAGGCCAAAGCCCTGCGCAAGATGCGTCACCCCACCCGTTTGCGCCAGCTGGAGGGTTACCTCGAGCCCCGCGACGTTTAAGCGCAACCGCCGCGCTGTTCCGGTGTATCATCCGGTATGAAGCACGAAGATCGCGAACTGTGGAATCTGCTCGGCCGGGCTCCGCGCCCGTCAGCCCCGCCTTTCTTTGCCGGCAAGGTCATGCGGCAGATCGAGGGGGGCGGCACGGCACTCTCATGGCTCTCCGGCGCGCTTCGCTGGCTTGCCCCCGCAGCGGTGGCAGCCGTCGCCGTTTTCGCCCTCCTGCCCCGCGAGATCGCGCAGGCGCCGGCCGAATACGAAACCCTGACCACCCTCGACATCGTCGAGATAGTCAGCCCCGACGACTACGTCCTCCTCACCTCCGCCGGCGGACTCGAGGACGACGACCTGCTCACAGCCGAACTGTAACCCGACGGTGTCTGAGGGAGGGACACGCCGCTCGCGTGTCCGACGCCAAGGGAGCCGCTCGTCCCTACCGCGCCCCTCTTCGTTTCCTTCGTTAGCCTCTGTTCAATTCCCTTCTGCGCGGGAAAAATTGAACCCTCGCAGCCCGCACAACCACAACGGGCTGGCGGAAGGGGTGGGATTGATCGCCTACGGCGATCTGTCTACGGCTCGAACTGCGTTCTCATCCCACCCGAAATGCTTCAAGACCGCCTCCGGCGGACTGGCGGAAGGGGTGGGATTCGAACCCACGGTTGGTTTAACCCAACGCTCGATTTCGAGTCGAGTGCCTTAAACCGGACTCAGCCACCCTTCCGGAAAACCTGCGTTTATACCCCACGAACCATTTCGTGGCAACCACCTCACGTGCCGCAAAATGTGCGGTAAGGCGGACCGCCGGAAGGAGGCGCATCGCGGTAAGGCGAATTTCCCGGTGTTTCCACGCAGGGATCACGCAAGGCATCAAGCAGGCGGTGCATGACGGAAAAATCGCCTGCCGAGGCGGCGGCCAAAGCCTCCTCTACCCGATGGTTTCGCGGAATGACCCCCGGATTCGCCTTACGCATCATCTCGACGATGCCGCTCCGATTTGTCCGCCCCCGCTTCACGCGCTCGGTCCACTTCGCATACCAACCAGCCGGAAGCCCGCCACCAAGATTCAGCGGTCCGGTCATTTCCCCGCTGCCGGCAGCCGCAGTGAGCGCGACAAACGACGAGGTGAAGTCCGCCAGAGACATTCTCATCCAATCGAGAAATTCCTGGGCCAACTCGAGATCACCGTCCTCCTCCCCGACCAATCCGAATTTCGCCCGCAACCCCGCCGTGTAATGCGTGCGGAATCGCGCGGGGAATTCGCCGAGGGCATTTTCCGCGGCGGAAACAGCTTTGTCTTTGTCCGCGTCGATGAGCGGGAGCAACGCCTCGGCCAACCGCGCCAGATTCCAATGCGCGATATTGGGCTGATTCCCGTAGGCATAGCGTCCGCCGCGATCGATCGAACTGAATACCGTCGCCGGATCGTAGGTGTCGATGAACGCGCAGGGACCATAATCGATCGTCTCCCCGCTCAGCGCCATGTTGTCCGTATTCATCACACCGTGGACAAAACCCACACAGAGCCATTGCGCGATCAGCTTGGCTTGCCGCTCGAGCACGCCTCCCAGCAAAACCTGCGCGGGATTGTCCGCACCAGCCAACTCGGGATAGTGCCGCTCCAAAGTGTGACGCGTCAGCGCCTCGAGCGCCGCGCGATCGCCAATCGCGTTGGCGTATTCGAAAGTCCCGACGCGGATATGGCTGGCCGCCACGCGGGTGAGCACAGCTCCCTGCAGCATCCCCTCGCGAGCGATCTGCTCGCCTGTTGTGGTCACGGCCAGACTGCGCGTCGTGGGAATTCCCAAAGCGTGCATCGCCTCGCTGATGATGTATTCGCGCAGCATCGGACCGAGCGCAGCGCGTCCGTCCCCGCGGCGGGAATACGGTGTCTGACCGGACCCCTTGAGCTGGATGTCGAATCGCGCGCCTTGCGGCGTGATTTGCTCGCCGAGGAGCACGGCTCTTCCATCGCCGAGGTTGGTGAAGTGACCGAATTGATGTCCCGCATAGGCCTGTGCGATCGGCTCGGCGCCTTCGGGAACCAAATTTCCGGCAAAGATGTCCGCGCCGCCTTTTTGCAAAGCCGAAGGATCGAGCCCCAGTTCTGCCGCGAGGGTTTCGTTGAGCACAGCCAGCGCGGGCTGCGCCACCGGAACCGGCGCCGCACGCGAAAAAAGCGTGTCCGGCAGACGCGCATACGAGTTGTCAAAACGCCACCCCGCCGCGCTTTTGTTGTCGGACTTTGCCTCCATCCCGCTAAAGTGCGCCAGCAACCGGATCTTGCAATGACCCTTTTACTCCGCCCCCTCTTTCTCCTCGCCTGCGCCGGCCTCGCCGGCTGCATCACTTACCCCAAACCTCCGCCCGTCACGCCGGAGCAACGCGCCAAGGCCGCGCGGGTCAATACCGGCGATTTTGCTTGGGGCATTTCCACCTCGAGTTGGCAATACGAGAACCGCGAAACCGGCCAAGATGGCAAGCCGGTCTTTCTCACCGACTGGGACGTCTTGATGGACGCAGGCAAAGCTCCGGCGCGCGGCAACACCGTGGTACGCAGTTGGACCGACTTCGACAAGGACGTGGCCGCGCTGGAAAAAATCGGCGTGACGCATTACCGCCTCAGTCTCGAATGGGCCCGCATCGAGCCGGAACCCGGCAAATACGATGAAGCGGCCATTCGCGGATATGTCGGCATGGCGCGCAAACTGAAAGCAGCCGGCATCGAGCCCGTGGTCTGCCTGTGGCACTTCACTTTTCCCGCGTGGCTCTACGACAAAGACAAACCGAAAAAGTCCAACTGGCTGCATCCCGAAGCCGATGCGCGCTGGGAGGCCTACGTGCGCAAAGTCGTCCCCGCCCTCGCCCCGCATGTGCGCTATTTCGCCCCGCAAAACGAGCCCAACGGACAGATCGGCACCGCCTATCTCAACGGCCTCTGGCCGCCCGCCATGACTGCGGCCTTCGGCACCTACGCGGCGGCCACCCGCGCCAGCGCCCACCAGTTCCGGCAAGCCGCCGATATCATCAAATCCATCCGCCCCGACGCCGTCGTCATGTCCGTGCAGGCCCTGCCCTGGTGGGAACGCGGCCTGCTCGATCCCACGCGCGCCTGCTTCAACGGCATGCTGCGGATGAACTTCGACCACCTCGACCTCATCGCCGACAAATGCGACGTCATCGGCTTCAACTACTACTACAGTCAGCACGCCGGACCGATCGCCGCGCTGACCGCCAATTCACACCGCGGCCCGGGGTTCACCATGATGGGCTGGGACATCGATCCGGCGGGCCTCTACAAACAAATCCGCACAGTTGGCGACCGCTATGGCAAGCCCATGATGATCACGGAAAACGGCATCGCCACGACCGACGACAACCAGCGCAAAATGTATCTCAACGAACACATAAGCGCCGTGCAGCAGGCCAAAAAAGACGGCTACGACGTGCGCGGATACTTCGTCTGGTCCCTGCTCGACAATTACGAGTGGCACGGCGGCTTCACCGACACCTTCGGCCTCGGAACAATGAACCCGAAGACCTACGCCCGCGAACTCAAACCCTCGGCCTTCACTTACCGCGACATCATCCGTCGCGGAGGCGTGAAAGAAATCGCTCCGGCAGTGAGTAAAGCGTCCAAACGCGCCAAGCGCTGAAGAATGGTTGCGGGGGCGGGATT
>JAFMJK010000169.1 GCA_017853515.1 Chthoniobacterales bacterium
AACTTTGCCAGACTGCTCGTGCCGGTCGAGTCAAGCAAGTCGAACCCAAAGGTATCCAGGTAAGGGTAACCACCAGGAGTAAGATCAATAAGACCAAAGTCGGCGGTCCAACGCACGATGTCTGTATCGCCAGGCAAAGTGAATTGCCGATAAAGCACAGGGTTCGTCACGCCGGGAATAATGCCAAACTCGCCCGACGGACCCGGACCAAAACTAGGGTCATAGTTGCCCCAGTAGACGCTCTGATTATTGGCCCCGACGGCGTCATAGGTCCACCCGGGGACGAAGGTCATGAGACTTGTCGAACCCGCGTTGGTTCCATCGTAAGGATCGGTCGTCTGCCACTGCTCGCTGGCTGGCGCGTTCGTGGGCGCTCCATCCAAGCTGGATGAGCCCGCTGGTCCATAACCATCACCGGAATTGAAATATCCGGTGGTCCAGTTGGTGGAGAAAATCTGAGCTTGCGCACTGAAGGGCAGATAGCCGAGCGCGATAACCAATGAGGCGAAGTGTGCGAATGTCCTATTCATGGTGTTTGCGTGGGGGGTGATAGATCAGGGGTTGCGACTGAGAAAAAATTAGACCGGGCTGATGACGGGAGCTGGGGCCGGTGGTGGCGGCGGCGGCGGCGCGGTCTGCGCAACACGACGTGCGGACGCGGTGTTGGCGGTGGCAAGGAGGGCGATGCCGACGACGATTGCAGCGGAGAGGAGACGTGTTAGTTTCATGGCTGTTGGTGAAACACTAGAGCTTTAGAGGCGGCTTGCAAGCGGTTTTTGCCAAAATTTTACGACTTTTTTGTAACATTCTTTTCGGGCCCTGAATACTCGGGCATTAGTTGCCCCTGACCAAGGGCCCCTGTATCTGTAACCCCCTCCCGATGCCAGAGAACTCGTACACCCAGTCAACCCTCGAAAAGTGCGGCTCCTGCAGCACCAGGGGGGATTGGACGTGTATGGCGCTGGCCCTCGCGGCAATTTGGGCGCTGGTTCTTCGCGCCTGCTGGTGGGAGTGGTATCTGAACCCGCAATACAGCTACGGCGTTCTTGTTCCCCTCCTCTCGGTCTTGCTCTTGTCCCGGCGCTGGCCGGACCGTCCGCAGCCGAGGCAGCCCTCGCGCCGAGGCGCAATGGTCGCGACCGCTTCCATGGCTATTTTTTCATTGGTTCTCGCCGCATTGCAGCCCGTTGTCATTTCCAATGCCGACTGGCGCATGGTGCCGGCCATCGCGGCGGTTTGCGGGGCCTCGCTTACGCTGGCCGTGGTTTTTCTGGCCGGAGGTTTTCCTTGGCTGAAGCACTTCGCTTTTCCCGTCTTGTTTTTTCTCGTCGCCGTGCCGTGGCCGCGTCCGCAGGAAAACGCGATCATGTCGTGGCTCATGTCGCACAACACGGGGTTGTGCGTCGAGGCTTTGCACTGGCTCGGCTACGCGGCGGAGCAGCGCGGCAATCTCATCGCCATTCCCGGAAGTTTGCTCGGCGTCGAAGAGGCCTGCAGCGGAATCCGGTCGCTGCAAAGCATGATCATGGTTTCTCTGGCCATCGGGGAATTTTTCCGGCTGACCTTGCCGCGGCGGATCGTGCTGCTTCTTCTCGGCGTCGGCGCGGCCTTGGCTGGCAACAGCATCCGCTCGCTTACTTTGTCGGTCGCCGCTTGCCACAGCGGTTCAGGTGCGGTCGACAGGATCCACGACGGCACCGGCTTGGCTGTCTTGGCGGGTGCATCGGCTATTGTTTTACTCGCAGGCCGGCTGATGGCTCCGAAAACAGCGCCCGCCGTCACGCGGCCCGCCGGCTTTTCTCTGCCTTGGAATATTCCCCATGCGAAGGCCGCAACCTTTGCGCTGCTTGCGCTCTTCGCTGCGGCTCTGGTCGGAGGCGAAGCGTGGTTCCGTTGGCACGAGGGCCGCGCGGTGGCCGCGCCTCCCATCTGGACGGTCTCCCCGCCGCAGGCCGGAGACAATGTGCGCGATGTCCCGATTGCGGAGAGAACACTCGATGTTCTGCTTTATCCGGACGTGGCCAAGTCCGAGCAATGGCGCGACGACAAGGGATGGCAGTGGCAGTCGTTTTATTTCCACTGGCCGCCGGGCCCGACATCGGTGCAGTCGGCCTTCATCGTGCACGACCCGAGAGTTTGCCTAGGCGCGGCCGGCTTCGAGCTCGAGCGCCCCCTGCCCGATTGGACTGCGGAAGCCAACGGTTTCCGCATTCCGTTCCAGCGCTATCTTTTCCGCGACCGCGGGCGACCTGTGCATGTTTTCCATGCGGTGGTGGAAGACGATGGAGCACCGAGTGCCGCCGATGCGGCGTTCAGCTTCGATGCCGGAGCGCGCTTCCGCGACCTCCTCGCAGGGCGGCGCAATCGGGGCTTGCGGGTGCTCGAGTTCGCCGTGCGGGGTCCGGCCGATCCGGCCGAAGCGGAGGCTGCCGCGCAGCAATGGCTCGACCGCCGCATCATCGCGGACAAGCAGAGTGACAACTGACGTGAAGTTTGTGAAAGGTCCGTCGATCCCTCTTAACCTTCCCCGCTCGTGACCAGTCCCAAGCCACCCGCCAATTTTCTTTTCTGATTCGTGAAGTGAGTAGTTAAAAGTTTCTGAATCCTTCATCCTTCAGGTTTCAAACTTCAGCCCTCGTCTCTCTCCATGCCTCATCCCGAAAACTCCCCGGCTCCCAAAATGCCCGCCGAACTTCCGAGCTACTCGCTCGAGGAGGATGATGTTGCGGGTTGGCGCCGGTGGCTGCGCGGGCGGCGACTCATTGTTCTCCTCGCCGTCGTAACGCTGGCCGTTGCCGCGGTCTTCGGGGCAAAGCCGCTTTACCGGGAAGCAAAAGCCCGACGCGCCTTGGCTATCGCGGCGCAGGCCGGCGAAGCTCTCGATCGCGGCGAGCACGAGGAAACCTCGCGTTTGCTGCGTCAAGCCTCGCTGATGGCGTTCCAAGACGAACGCGTGGCCGCACTCGTCACGCTGCATGCCGCCCGCGCCGGAGACATGGCCAGTGTGGCCGAGCTCGGAAAAAAACTTTCCGAAGGAAATGCTTCTCCGGACGAGACGCTCGTCTTCGGAGAGATGTCCCTCAGGGCGGGACGCGTGCCGGACGCCGCCCGTGCGGCCGACGCGCTCACGGAGGGATTGTCGGCGGACAAGGCGACGAGGTCGACTCTGCTGCGCAGCGGAATCCTCCAGGCCCGAGGCAACAAAGAGGAGGCAAAGAAAGTTTTGCAAGCCGCCTTGCAAAAAAATGCCGGCGAATCCTCGGACAGCCTGCGGGTTGCCCTCGCCGCTTCGCTGCTCGCGGAGCAGTCACCGGAGGCCGCGGCGAGCGCGCACACCCTCCTGAAAGAGGCCGCGGACAATGCCGGCGAAGAGGGCGCATCCGCCTTGCGGTTGTTGTGCGCCAGCCACGCGGGCATCGCGCCCGAGGCGCGACGGAATTTCGAAGATGCGGCGGAGAGGTTGCGCTCGCATCCCGCCGCGACAAGCGACGACGAGATTCTCCTCGCCCGCATCGCCGTCTCGGCCGACCCGTCGCGCCTGCCCGAGGTTTCCGCGGCGCTCGTGGAAAGACTGCAAGGGAAAGAAAACGCTTCCTTGGACACCCGCGTGAGCGCGGCGCGCTGGTTGATCGGACATCAGCGCCATCGCGACGTGCTCGCCCTTGTCACGGAAGAGGAAGCCTCCACTCACGCGGGGGCGCTCATGGTGCGGCTCGACGCTTTGAGCGGGCTCGAGGATTGGGAGGAGACGTCACGAATCATCGAAAAGAACCGCGGAGGAACGCTCCCTGACACGCTGTATCATCTTTTCCGTGCGCGGATCGCTCTGGTCCGCGGGGACGATGCGGCGGGGGAAGAAGAGAAACGCCAACTGCGGCAAGTGATGACCTTTGCCGAGTTGCCGCATGCCCTTTTTGCCGCGCGCTACGCGGAGACCGTCGGATGGAAACCCGAGGCGCTCGCCGCATGGCGGGTGCTGGCAGCGGACGAAGGCGCACGACCGGAAGCGATCCGCGGACAGTTGCGCAACCTTGCCGCGGATGCCCCCGCCACCGAGGGACTGGCCCTGACCTCCGAGTTGCTCGCCTTGCGGCCCGAAGATCCTTCGGCACAACTCAGCGCGGCTTACTTCCGCCTGCTGGCCGGCAAGGAAACGGAAGCTTCGGCCGCGCTGGCCGAGAAGTTCCTCTCGGCGAACCCGGAGTCACCCGACCTGCGGCGCGTGGCAGCCTTGGGTCGCCTGCGCACCGGCAAAGCGGAAGACGGTCTGGCCATATGGCCCGGCCATGGGGACGAGAATCGTTGGCGGGCGTTGCATGTCGCCCTTTTGCGGGAAAGCGGCCGGGAAAAAGCGGCCGTCGCCGAGGCTAAATCCGTCGAGGAGAACAAACTCGGTCCCGAGGAAAAGGAGCTTTTCTCGGGCCGGAAGACTTCCGCGCCACAAAGCCCGGCGAATCAGGGCTCAGCCTTCGACGGCGGCGCGGAGTAGAACGTCCCCGCGTCCTCCGCGGCAGACTCCGCCTCTCGCACCACGCGCTCGATTTGGCTGTAGCGCTGGTAAAAAAATACGGCGGCGATCACCGCGACAACCAATGCTGTCACCACGGAACCGAGCTTGATCATGCGGTGCCGGCGCAGCGGATCCGGATTGCCGCAGTTGATGCAACGGTCGCGTTGGGCGTGCGCAAAACCGCAGGTATCACAGCGAGGCATACTGGCTTCATCAAAGACCACGCAGAGGTGTTGTTGACAAGAGAAATAGACCTCTGCTGCCTGCGCTGATCAGCGAAGGCCTTCGATGAGCGCTTTCTCCCCGGGCA
>JAFMJK010000014.1 GCA_017853515.1 Chthoniobacterales bacterium
TTCCCGCGGGCAGGCCTGCAAGCAAGGCCAAAGCGGGGATCTCTACCGTCTCTTCCAGGGTCTCATACTCGAAGCGGCAGGTGGATCGTGATGTCCCCATCGCGATTAGTGTCAAATATCGCGCCGGGACGGCGCGATCCACCTGAACAAGCCTGAGCTTCGCGGGTTTGGTCTTATTCCGGTGGCGCCGGAACAAGTCGCTGATCGGCGGGAACGCCCAACTTTCCCTCCAGTTCGTGCAGGAGGGTGAGGACGCGCGGTTTGCGCTCGTCTTCACCCAGATCGTAGATTTCCTTCAGTTTTTGGTAGGCCTCCTGCTCGCGTCCCTCGACCGCAGCAAGTTCGTAGGCGGCGAGGCGTTTGACGTAGGGCGGTGCTTCTTTCATCTCCGCTGCCTTGCCGAACGCTTCCGCCGCGCCGGCATGGTCGTCGAATTTGTCGCGCAGAAGAATTCCCATGCGCTCGTGCAGGATGTAGCGGTCCGGGTTGTTGGCGATGCCCTGCTCGAGGAGTTCCTTGCCGAGTTGCTGGTATTCGCGCTCGGCGCGGCGACGGAGGAATTCGCTCGGTTCCTTCGGGTTCTGCCGCGCGGCAATGGCGGCGTTCCAGGCCATATGCCAGGAAGACAAGTCCCAGTAGGCGAGTGACCGGGGCTGAAGCGAAGTCACCGTGCGGAACAGTCCCGCCATTTTTCCCCAAGCCGTCTGCTCCCACGCGGTGTGCGCCTCGATCCAGAGAAAAGCCGCGACGAGCGAACGGAATCCGCTCAATGCAGCGGCGTAGGACAATTGCCCGAGTTGGTCGCGAAGCCCGATGACCGGCGCACCCGGACGCAGGTAAGCATCGCGTTGCGCCGCCTCGAGCGAGCGTTCGACGGGCAGCCGCAAAAGTCCGAATCCGACCAGACCGGCGGCGACGATGCCGAGTGTCGCGGCGCGACGCATGGTCAAAGCTCCCTGGTCTGGAAGACCGCGGCGGCCAGCACCGTGTAGACCGCAATGTAGCCGAAGCCCAGAGCCAGCGTCTTGAGCAGCAACGCGGCGGTGACCGGAGTGCCGGTGACGATGCCATCGACCAGATTGAAGGCCTGCAGATCGGGAAAAACGATGGCGACAAGCGCGAGGATCGTCTTGGCCACGGGACCGAGATCGCCTCCCGCCATCCAATAGTCCCGCGCCGTGGCCTGGAGATGCCCGATGAAATAAGCGGCGAACGCCGTGATTGTGGTGAAGATGGCCGAGGTCGCGAACGTGGAGATGAACACAGTCATCGCGGCGAGCAGCCACGCTTTGACCAGGATGACCAAGCCGCCCGCGAGCAGAGCCGGATCGTAACCGGCTGTGCGCACTTTTTGCAGCGCGGCGGCGAGTTCGGGGGCGGGCAGTGCCGCCATTTCCGCAGCCGTGGATTGCAGGACGATCTGCGTGCGCAGGACGAGGACCGCGGCAAAGACCGCGCCCATGAGAATGACAGCAAGCGCGAGCAGCATGAAAACGCCGGCCAATTTGCCCATGAGATATTCGAAACGCGACACAGGCTTGGCCAGAATGGTGTAGATCGTGCGGTCTTCGAGGTCCTTGGGCAGCAGGGTGGCCGAGGCGAGGATGGCGAGCAACGCGCTGAAAATGCTCATCGCGCCGAGGGCGATGTCTTTGAGCATCTGGAACTCTTCCTCGAAGCTGAAGCGCGCGAGGAAGAACGAATTTCCGATGACCAGCAGGGCAAAAATGATGATGAAGTAAAAGACTTTGAGGCGGACCAGCTCCGTCCACGTGACGGCGGCGATCGCGGCAATGCGGCGGATCATCGCCCCGCCGGGAAGCGTGTTCCCGTGTCTTCGCCGGCCAGCGCCGCGGCGATCCGGTCCGGTTGCATCCCGTCGAGAATCCATGTCTCGATGCCCGCGCCCGTGGCGAATCCGACCGCCTCGAGTTTGCTGCCCATGCCCCCGGTGCTGTGCGCGCCTTTTTCCCCGGTAACGTGCGAGCGGGCTGCGGCGAGGTCCGTCACAACACTCTCGCGGCGGCCGTTGGCATGGAGTCCGTCGCTGCGGGTCAGGATGAGGTAGAGATCAGCGCGGAGCAGCGAAGCCACCTCGGCCCCGAGTTGGTCATTGTCGCCGAATCCCAGCTCCTCGACCGCCACGGAGTCGTTTTCATTGATTACCGGGACGACACGCGGATAGGAGAGCAGTTCGCGCAGGGTGTTCTCCGCGTTGGCCCGGCGCTGGCGGCTGTCGATGTCGTCGTGCGAAAGCAGCAATTGCGCGGCGACAAGTTTGTGCGGAGCGAACGATTCCTCGTAAGCGCGCATGAGTTGCGATTGGCCGACCGCGGCGCAGGCCTGTTTGGCGGGCAGGGACGAGGGGCGCTCTTTGCGCCCGAGCGCGGCGACCCCGGCGGCCACCGCGGCGCTGGAGATCACGATGACGGAATGTCCCGTGTCGACCAGTGCGGAAATTTCCCCGGCGAGGCGCGCGAATTGCCCGCGATCCAATTGCAGGCCGCTGGCATCGGTGGTCAGGATTCCGGTGCCGAATTTCAGGACGATGCGTTTGCTCATGGTTTGGCCAAGGCGAGGCAGCCCGCCTCGAGGGCGATGTCTTCCTTCACGTTGCGGTCCAACAAAACGCGGAGGAGGGTCGCCCCGTCAAGAACGCGCAGAAGTGCCGTGTCGTCGAGCGAACCGGCCAAACGCTGCGTTTCCGCCTCCAGCGCGGGGAAACGCAACTGCCGAATGCCGTGGCGGCAACGGAGGACATCGGCCGTGCGCTCGGAGACGGCGGTAACCAGTTGCTGGCGCACGGCGAGGGCGCGCGCTTCCACCGATGCCTTCAGCCGGGCTTCCTCGTCCTTGAGCCAAGCTTCCTCGGCGCTGTCCCCGAGGCGCTTCTTCTCCGCTTTGAAGTCGGCGGCCATCTCGGTCTCGATGGTTTCGCGTGCGTCGCGCAGCGCGGACTGCAGTCGCCGGGCCAAGCGCAAAGCCGCGCCGGCGGCGCGCCCGCGGGGCGCGGCCAGGACTTCGCCGGTGGCCTCGGCGATCGCCGTGCAGGCCGCATCGGCTTCGGTCGTCTCGACCGCGCGCACGGGGAAATGCGCGCACCGCGAAAGGATCGTCGCGGGAAGGAGTCCGGGATTCGCGGTGACGAGGATGAAAAGCGTATTTGCCGGCGGTTCCTCGAGAGTTTTGAGAAACGCGTTGGCCGCGTTGAGGTGCAACCGGTCGGCATCGAAAATGATGCCCGTCTTGACCGCTCCCTGTTTGAAACTCGTGGAGAAGAAAAATCCGCAAAATTCCTGGAACGGTTCAACCAGGATGCGGCGGGATTTCGATTCCGGTTCGAGCTTGCGCACGTCCGGATGCGACTCGGCCTCGGCGGCCGGGATGGCGTTGACCATGCCCGCGATGTCCCACGCCAGCCGGCGGCGACCGCTGCCCGGCGTTCCGGTCAGCAGCAGGGCATGCGGCAGCCTGCCGTGGCCGTGGGCGCGGCGCAGGCGCTCGAGGATGTCAGCGGGCAAAAAAGCCATGAAATTTCTCCTGCAGGATCGCGCGGACGCGCGCGGACAGTTCTTCCTCGGGCAGCGTGGCGTCGAGCACGGCGAAGCGCGCGGGTTCGGACGCGGCCAACTTCAGGTAACCGCCACGAACCGCTTGGTAAAAAGCGGGCGGCTCGCTCTCCATCCGGTCGGCCGGCCGCTCGCGCTTTTGCAGACGTGCGTGGGCTTCCCCTGCGTCCATATCGAGGAGAAATGTGATGTCCGGGCAGCAGCCGTCGATGGCGAAATTGTTGATCGAGGCCACGATCGGCGCTTCGAGCCGCCGGGCCACGCCTTGATAGACGGTGGTTGAATCGTGGAAGCGGTCGCTGACCACGACCTTGCCGTCCGCCAGCGAGGGAAGAATGAGCTCGCGAACCAGCTGCGCGCGGCTCGCGGCGAAGAGCAGCAGCTCGGCCTCGGAGACAAGCCCGTGTCCCTGCGGGGCGTGCTGCAGCAAATGCCGGATCTCATCACCCGCGGGCGTCCCGCCGGGCTCGCGCGTGGTCACGCATTGCTTGTCCACGGACGCCAGCCAGGCGGCCAGATGGCGGATCTGCGTGGATTTTCCGCATCCCTCGGATCCCTCGAATGTGACAAATAGGCCTCGTCTCATGCAAACCTCCGATTACACTCTCGCCCCGCCGCGGGAGCAAAGGCATTTCGCGGTCCGCCTCCCATGAAAATTGTTTTTGTCGAGACCGAGGACGACGAGCAGCCTTTCTTCGTCGACAGTCTGGACGGGCACCAGGTCAGTTTCGTCGATACTCTCGAGGAGGTGCCGGACGACGCGGAGGTCGTCTCGGTTTTTGTCAATTCCCGCGTGGACAACGCGTTTTTCCGCGGGCATCCCGGGGTCAAACTGGTCACCACGCGCTCTTCCTCGACCGACCATTTCGACTTCGCCGCGGCAAAAAAGCGCGGGGTTAAGCTTGCCAGCGTCCCCGATTACGGCGCGGCCACGGTGGCCGAGCACACCTTCGCTCTCATCCTCGGGGTGGTGCGCAAGCTGCGGGACTGCCTCGCTTCGGGCCGGAGCAAGGGTTCGTCCGAGCGCCTGCGGGGGATCGAGTTGCACGGCAAAACAATCGGTGTCGTCGGCGCGGGGCGGGTCGGGTTGCAGGTGATCCGCATCGCCCACGGGTTCGCCATGAAACCCGTGGCCTACGACATGAACCCGCGCCCGCCAATGGCCGAGATGCTCGAGTTCGACTACGTCACGCTCGACCGGCTGCTCAAGATTTCCGACATCATCACTTTGCACGTCCCGCTCAGCGCCAAGACCCGCCACATGCTCAACGCGCGCCGCCTTGCCAAGTGCAAGCGCGGGGTGATCTTGATCAATACCGCCCGCGGTGCGCTGATCGACATCGAGGCGCTCATCGACGGGCTCGAGAGCGGACAAGTCGGCGGGGTGGGGCTCGATGTTCTCGAGGACGAGAAGGCGTTCAATGCCGACTCGGCCAAACTTCTCGGCGCGCAGATCGTGCAGCGCATCCAGGCCGTGTCCACGCCGGGCGGCGACCCGGAGCGGCGTGAGGAGCGCCTGCGCGAGCTGCAGGGCCTCATGCGCAACCGCCGCCTGCTCGCGCATCCCAATGTCTTTTTCACCCCGCACGTCGGATTCAACAGCGTCGAGGCCATCGAGCGCATCAATATCGGAACGGTGGAGAACATCCGCAATTTCATCGCCGGAACCGCGCGCCGGCGCGGGAGGACCAAGTCGTGAAATACTGGATGGTCAAACAGGAACCCGACTCCTACCCGTGGGAGCAGTTCGTCCGCGACAAGCGCACCGTTTGGACCGGCGTGCGCAATTTCCAGGCGCGCAACAATCTCCGCGCCATGAAAAAGGGCGACCGTGTCTTTTATTACCACAGCGTGACCGGCAAGGAGGTGGTCGGACTCGCCGAGGTGGTCCGGGAGGCTTACCCCGATGCCACGGCGAAGGAAGGCGACTGGTCCTGCGTCGACCTTGTGCCGGGCAAAGCCTGCAAAACTCCGGTGACGCTTGAGGCGGTCAAAAAAGAACCCGGACTGCGCGATCTCCCCCTGCTGCGGCAGTCGCGCCTCAGCGTCCTGCCCGTGTCCGCCGCCGAGGCCAAGATCCTTTGTCGTTTGGGAGGAATTCCATGAAAGCATGGATCACCTTTTTCTTCCTCGTCGGTCTGAGCCCGTCGCTTTTTGCCTTTGCCGCCAAACCCGACCCGAAAGCATGGCAGACCGAGGCCGTCTGGTATCAGATTTTTCCCGAGCGCTTCCGCAACGGTGACCCGTCGAACGATCCGATCCGCGACAGTCTAGGCGGCAAAGAATGGGCGCCGGAGTCGTGGCGGGTGCGCGCTTGGACGTCGGACTGGTATGCGCGCGACGCATGGGAGCAGGCGAGGGGAGACAATTTTTACTGGACGGTCGGCGAGCGGCGCTACGGCGGCGATATCCAGGGAATCATCGACAAACTCGATTACCTGCGCGACCTCGGGATCAACGCGATTTACCTGAATCCCGTTTTTTGGTCGGGCTCGCACCACAAATACGACACCTACAGTTTTCACCACGTCGACCCGCATTTCGGTCCGGACCCGAAAGGCGACCTCGCGCTCATCGCCTCCGAGACGGAGGACCCGGCGACGTGGAAATGGACCGCGGCGGACAAGCTCTTTCTCGAGATGGTGGCCAAAGCGCACCAGCGCGGCATGCGCGTAATCATCGATGGCGTGTTCAACCACGCCGGTCTCGGCTTTTTCGCCTTCGAAGACCTGCGCAAAAACGGGCAGAACTCGCGCTTCAAGGACTGGTTCATCGTGCAGAAGTGGGACGACCCGGCGTCGCCGGAGAACGACTTCGTCTGGCAGGGGTGGCACGGGATCAAAAACATGCCGGAGTTCGCCGAAGTATGGACCGACGGCCGCGGGGATCTTGTTCCCGGCGTGAAGAGCTATCTCATGGCCGTGACCCGCCGTTGGATGCAGCCCGACGGCGACGTCTCGCGCGGCGTCGACGGTTGGCGTCTCGATGTTGCCTGGATGGTGCCCGATGTTTTCTGGCAGGAGTGGAACAAAATGGTCCACGAGATCAATCCGTCGGCCTTCACCATCACGGAGATCTGGGTCGATGCGCACAAGACGACGCTCGGCGGGCATTTCGACGCGACGATGAATTACGAGGGCTTCGCCATGCCGGCGAAAGGCTGGCTTTTCGACACGGCGCTCAAACCGAGCGAGTTCACCGCGTGGCTCGACCGCACGCGCAGTCCGTGGCCGGAATGGAATGCGCTGCGGTTGCAGAACCTGCTCGATTCGCACGACACGCCCCGCGCGGGATCCGCCGCGGCCGACGGGCGCCCGGGCAAAAACTACCTGAAAGCCCACGAGTTCGATCTCGCGGTGGGTGGAAGCGTTTCGCCGAAGGACAACCCGGACTACCGCTGGCAAAAGCCCGACGAGCGTGCGTGGAAACTCGTGCGCATGGCCGCCACTCTGCAAATGACCTACGTCGGCACGCCGTTCATCTACTACGGTGGCGAGGCGGGTATGTGGGGCGCGAACGATCCCGATTGCCGCAAGCCGATGGTGTGGGACGACCTCGCCCATGATGCGGAATTCATCGGGCCGAACGGCCAGCGCATGGGACCGAACGAGGTGAAATTCGACCGCAATCTGCACGCCTTTTTCAAAGCGGCCATTGCCCTGCGGCGCGGCACGCCGGTGCTCAATGCGGGCGCTTTCCGATGGCTGGCGACGGATGATGCGGCCAACACGCTCGCTTTCATGCGCTCCGGAGGCAATGCGCGCGCCGTGGTTGTTTTCAATCGTTCGGAGGCCCGGCAAACCGTGCGCTTCGCCGCGCCCGATGGATGGCCCGATGCCGATGTCCCCGCCAAGTTTGTTTCCGACGGCGGCTCGGCCGTCCTTCGCCGTATGGGTGGCGAGGTCATCGCGGATCTTGCGCCGCTGACCGCCGCGGTGTTCCTGCCATGACGCCGCAAGCACGTTCTGCCTCGGCGTGGACGATCGCGCTGGTCGTTGTCTTTGCTGCTCTGCTCACTGCCGGCTTCGCGGTGTGGGACCAACAGGTTCTCCAAGCCGTGCGCGACGGTGCGGGGAAAGATTGGCGCGGGCTTGCCCGGTTCCTCTCGCGATACGGTGATTTCCCTTGGCTGCTCGGCGGGGGACTGGTCGCGCTCGCTCTCTGCCTTCGCTTCCGGCGGCGTGATCTGGCGCGCATTTTCACGGCGATGTTGTTGGCGGGAGTCCTCGCCGGACTTGCCTCGAATGTCATAAAACTCGGCACGGGGAGAGTGCGTCCGCGCGTGGAAAACGTGGAACACGGATGGTATGGATCCACGCACGAAGGCCGATGGGTGTCCCTGAGCCACGATTTCCAGGCCTTCCCCTCTTCGCACTCGGCATGCGCCTTCGGATTTTTCTTCCCGCTGTTTCTTTCGCGTCGATGGCTCGGCTCGGCCGGATTGATTGTCGCCTCGGCCATTGCCTGGTCGCGCGTGCAGCTCAATGCCCATCACGTGTCCGACATCGCCGGCGGGGCGATCATCGGAGTGCTGGCGGGATGGCTGGTCTGGCGCTGGATTGTTGAGCGCGGAGGCCTCTCGCGCTGGCTGGGCGACAAAGCGCGCTAACCCGGCGGCCAATCCATCGGGCGGCCGCCGAGGAGATGGACGTGTAGGTGGGGCACGCTTTCCCCGGCATGGGGACCGTTGTTGATGATCAGGCGGTAGCCGGTTTCCTCGAGTCCCTGCTCCTTGGCTAGGTCGCGCGCGGCGAGGAGAAGATTTCCGAGAAGCGGGGCATCGCTTGCCGCGGCTTGTCCGATGCGGGTGATCGGCTTGCGCGGAATGACGAGAATGTGAACCGGCGCCTGGGGATTGATGTCGTGGATGGCGAGGATCTCGTCGTCGTTGCGGATGATTTTGGCCGGGATTTCCCCCGCGGCGATGCGCTCGAAGAGAGTCATGTCAGCTCGAGGTCGAGCGCGCGGCGTTTGCGCAGGCGCGCCGCTTGTCCGCGCACGTGGGCGACGATCTCGTTGCGCAGCGCGGCGCAATCCTTGCGCCAGCTTCGCGCGGCGCGCAGACGTTTCACGCATTCGGTGAGATCGCAGAGTTCGAGGCGCGACGTGTTGCCCTTGAGGACGCGCTGCAGCGTGTCGTCGAGTTGGCGGAAGAAGGCGAGCTCGAACCCGTCCCCGGCCCTTTCGGCCAAGCTGGCCAGGGAAATGCGCAGCGGAGGCTCGGGCATGCGGAAGGAGCGCGCCACTTCGGGATAGCCTATGACCTGGAGCACGCTGGAGACGAGGGTGTGCAGGCACTGGCTGGCGATGACGTTCTCCTCGTATTCGCGCTCGAGGTAATTGGTCACGCTCTCGGCCACGTGCGGTGCGAGCCACCACCGGCTGTAGCCCGCTCCCTCGGCGGCCTCGGCCACCGCGCGCTCGATCCAATCGCGTTCGAAGCGCACGGCGCGGCTGTCGGGCAAGCGGACGAGCGGAAGATTGTCGGCGAGGGCGATCACGAAGGAGTTAAGGGATGAGAGATGAGGGTTGAGGGAAAGAGACTAGGCAGGGACGGCGGGCGCTTTGGCGGGAGCGTTGAAGAGTTCGGGTTGGTCGGCGCGGCGCGGGGTGCGTTTTTTCATCTGCTCGACCTCGTCGACAAATTCGCCGGCTTCCTGGAACTGGCGGTAGATCGAGGCGTAGCGGACATAGGCCACGGGATCGATGGCCTGGAGTTTTTCCATGGCGCGCAGGCCGATGAGGCGGCTGGGCACTTCGCGTCCGGTCTCCGCGCCGAGCTCGGTCACGATTTCGTCGACCAAGCGCTCGAGGGTATCGAGTTTGATCGGACGTTTCTCGCAGGCCTTGGAGAGACTGCTCAGCAGCTTGTAGCGGTGGAAAGGTTCGATGCGGCCGCCGCGCTTGAGGACACGGAGTTCCACCTGCTCGACTTCCTCGTAAGTGGTGTAACGTGTTCCGCAGGCGACACACTGGCGGCGACGGCGGATCCGCTCGCCTTCCTGGATGACACGCGAATCGATCACGCGGTCGCTCATGTCTCCGCAACGGGGGCAACGCATGGTGGTTTTACCTGACTTTGGCTAGTTGGTAACACAACAGGTTGTGGTGTCAATACCCTTGGTTGCAGTTTTGCCATCCCCTATCATGACCGGAATGGACGGGGGCAAATTCAAGGTGGGCCGCATCACATTGAGTGATCGCGCGGCGGCGGGTGTTTACGACGACGCCAGCGGACCGGAGATCGAGCGGGTGCTCGGGGAGTTCTTTGCCGAGGCTTTGCAATTCGAGGTCCGCGTGCTGCCCGACGACCGCGCAAGTATCGAGGAGGCGTTGCGGGAAATGGTGGCGGGGGAAATTCCTCTCATTGTCACCACCGGCGGCACGGGTCCCTCGGCTCGCGATGTCACGCCGGAGGCGACGCGCGCGGTCATTGAAAAAGAATTGCCGGGCTTCGGCGAGATCATGCGCCTCAAGTCGTTCGAGAAAGTTCCGACGTCCATTCTCACCCGTGCGGTGGCGGGTGTTGCGGGCCGCTCGCTCGTCATCAATCTTCCCGGACGTCCCTCGGCCATCGCCGAATGTCTGACGTTGATCGCCCCGGCTATCGCCGAATGCCTTGACCATGTGGCGGGATGGCGTCCGCGGTTGTCCGCTGCTAAAACGCGCTCGTGAAAACCCGCGTGTTTCTGGTGCGGCATGGCGCGACAGTTTTGTCGGCCGAGGACCGCTTTGCCGGAGCGACCGATGTCGAGCTGAGTGAAACCGGAAGAAGCCAGGTCCGCGCACTGTCTCGGCGCCTGGCCCCGCAACCGATCTCGGCTTTCTACGCCTCGCCGCTTGGACGGACCATGGAAACCGCGAACATTCTCGCCGGGCCGCATGGCAAACCGGTGACGCCGGAGTCCGGTCTCCTTGAGATCAACCACGGCGTCTGGGAGGGACTGACACGTCTCGAGGCTGAAACGAAGTTCGGCGACACGTATGCGAGGTGGGAGTCCGATCCTTTCAACTTCGCGCCGGAAGGCGGGGAGACGGGCCTTGCGGTCGCGGCGCGCGCCATGCCAGCGCTGCTCGACATTATCGCCCGGCACCCGGGTGAGATGGTTTGCCTCGTTTCGCACAAGGCAACGATTCGCCTCCTGCTTGGCGCGGTGCTCGGGTTCGATCCGCGGCGCTACCGCGATCACCTCGACCTGAACCCCGCTTCGCTCACCGTTCTCGATTCCACCGGCGCGACGAATGCGCGGCTCACGCTTTACAATGACGTGGCGCATTATGCGCCGGACGGAATGGCTGTTCCTCCGGTGCCGGGCGGGCGGTTATCGCGGGTGTGGGGGGACGCGAAAAAGTAGAAGCGGCATCCTGCCGCTTTTACTTCACGGAGACTTCGCGGACTTTCCCGGTGACGCGGTCGCGTTGCAGATGACGCAGCCCGTGCGCCCCGGCCACGATGAGATCATCGGTCAGTCCGAGGAACAGTCCGTGCGCGGCCACGCCTGCACGCGTGTCGAGTTCCGCGGCCAGTTCTTCGGGATCGGCGATCGGACCGAAGCGGCAGTCGTAGATGAAGTTTCCCTCCTCCGTGACGAACGGTTGGTGCGGGTCGTCCATGCGCAAGGCGGGATGTCCGCCCAGGGTCTCGAGGAAGGCGCGCTGCGATTCGCAGCCGAAAGGAAAGACTTCCACCGGCAGCGCGTGTTTGCCGCCGAGGCAGTCGGACATTTTCGATTCGTCGACCACGATAATTTCGCGGAGCGTGACCTGCGCGACAATCTTCTCGTGGAGAAGCGCGCCGCCGCCGCCCTTGATCAGGTTGAGCCGGGGGTCGACCTCGTCCGCGCCATCGATGGTCACATCGATGCGGACCGGACCTTGCGGGCCGAGCAGGGGGAGCCCCGCATGCGTCGCGGCACTCGCGATCTCGGCGGAAGTGGCGAAAGTTTTGATGCCTGCCAGTTCTCCCGCGGCGTGGCGGCGGGCGATCTCGCGGACGGCGTGGATGGCCGTCGATCCGGTTCCGAGGCCCACGGTCATGCCCGGTTCCACGAAACGCACGGCATAAACCGCCGCCTGTTTTTTCAGTTCGTCCTGCGGATTCGGCACCTTGCGATTATGCACGTCCCGGGGGCGCAGCGGGAGGTTTTTCCTGCGTGTCGCGCGGTCTTGACCTGTCCGTGCACGGCGCGGAGTATGCCCACGGCCGCGGACGCGCGGCGCCATCCATGGAACAGGCCGTGCGCAACCAAATCCGCGAGTTCCTTGCCAGCAAGGGGCTGCGCAAGACCACGCAGCGCGATGCGATCATCGAGGCCGCCTTCAGCACGGACCGCCATTACACCGCGGATGAATTGCTCGACATGTCGCACCGGATCGAGCCGACGGTCAGCCGCGCCACGGTCTACCGCACCTTGCCGATTCTGGTGGACAGCGGGCTGCTCCGGGAACTCGACCTCGGGCAGGGACGCAAGGTCTACGACCCGAATTTTGTCGACCATCCGCACCACAACCACCTTATTTGCCTCGACTGCAAAACCATCCTCGAGTTCGAGGACCTGAATATGGAACTGCTCGAGAACTGCATGGCGAGGCGCATGGGCTTCACCCCGGCCAACAAGCAGGTCCGCATCGAAGCGCGTTGCGACGAACTCCGCCTCAACGGCGTGTGCCGCAAGGGCGGCCGGGAAGTCACTGCCGCCGCCTGACCATGTGGCACGGACGCTTCAGTAAAGACCCTTCGGAGCGCCTGCGCGCCTACGGCGAGTCCGTATCGTTCGACCGGCGCCTCGCCCTGCATGACATCGCAGGCTCGAAAGCCCATGCCGCGGCGCTGCGCAAAGCAGGACTGATCACGCCGGCCGAACTCAAAGCCATTCATCGCGGTCTCGATTCCATCGGCCGGGAAATCCGGGCCGGAAAGTTCAAGTGGCGGGAGGAACTCGAAGACGTCCACATGAACATCGAGGCGGCCCTGACCAAAAAGATCGGTCCGGCCGGTGCGAAGCTGCACACCGCGCGTTCGCGCAACGACCAAGTGGCCACCGATCTGCGTTTGTGGATGCGCGACGAGACAAAGTCCCTCGCGGCCTCGGTTCGCTCGCTGCAGAAATCGTTGCTCGCCCTTGCCGTCCGCGCGGGCGATGCGGTCATGCCGGGCTACACGCATTTGCAACGCGCCCAACCCGTCTTGGCGGCGCATCATCTTCTGGCCTATGTCGAGATGCTCGAGCGCGATGCGCAGCGCCTGGCCGGTGCCGCACGCCGCGCCGACATCCTCCCGCTCGGTTCCGGCGCGCTGGCCGGATCCACCATCGCGCTCGACCGACGTTTCCTTGCCAAGCAACTGGGATTTTCCGCCGTCTCGCAGAACAGCATGGATGCCGTCTCCGATCGCGATTTCGCCTGCGAGTTTCTCTCCGCCTGCGCGATTTGCGGGATGCATCTTTCCCGCCTCTGCGAGGACACGGTCCTCTGGGCCTCGAGCGAATTCGGATACCTCCGCCTGAGCGACGAGCACACCACGGGATCGAGCCTGATGCCGCAGAAAAAGAATCCCGACATCGCCGAACTGGCGCGCGGCAAAACCGGGCGGCTCTATGGGAATCTGGTTTCTTTGCTCACCACGCTGAAGGGGCTTCCGCTTTCCTACAACCGCGACCTGCAGGAAGACAAAGTCCCGGTCTTTGATTCGGCCGACACGCTGGGAGCTTCGCTCGGGATCCTCTCCGAAATGTTCGGCGCGGCGCAGTGGGATAAAAAGCGCATGGCCGCCGCGGCCGACGATGCTTTGCTCGTGGCGACGGATTGGGCCGACTACCTCGTGCGCAAAAAGCTCCCCTTCCGTCAGGCGCACGAGGCGGTGGGCAAACTCGTGGCGCTGAGCATCAAGCGCGGCGGAACGCTGCGCGACCTGACGCTCAAAGACCTGCAGTCGGCGAGCAAGTTGTTCCGCCCGGATGCCCTCCGGTGTTTGGATGCCCGGCGCTCGCTCGCCGCCCGCACCGCGGAGGGCGCGCCTTCGCCCAAGCGCGTGGCCGCCCGGTTGGCGTGGTGGCGCAAACACCTGTCCGGACGCGCCCAATGAATCCGACTCCGGGTTGGGAATTGCTCGGCGAGCAAGTCCTGCTCGACTCGCCGCATGTCCGCGTGATCCGCGAGACCGTGCGCACCCCGGCGCGGCCCGACGGACGCGAGTGGACCAAGGTCTCCCGCAAAGTGGGCGTGACCATCGCGCCGCGCCTGCCCGACGGATCTTTCGTCCTCATCCGCGAGGAGCGCGTTCCCGCCCGCCGCGACTTCTGGCAGTTTCCCGCGGGGCAGGTCGAGAACGAGTCCGCGCCGGAGGCCATCGAGTCTGCCGCGCGGCGCGAATTGCGGGAGGAAGCCGGTTGCGATGCGTGCGGTGCGTTTGTTTACCTCGGAAAATTCTTCACCTCGCCCGGTTTCACCGACGAGCACACGCACCAGTTTGTCGCCACGGACGTGATCTGGGACCGCGAGGCGGTGGCCCACGACGGCGAGGAGCAGATTCTTGAGGTCAAAGCTTTCCCGCTTGGCGAGCTGCGCCGCATGATTGCCGGCCAAGTGATCGAGGACGCAAACACGCTCGGACTCTATGCGAGACTTGAAGCGGGAGGGTGGTTGTCGTGAGCCTGCGAAAGTTTCTCGAATTCCGCGACGGGCGCGACACGCCGAAGCCGTTTCTCGACCATATCGAGGATCTCCGCCGCATGATTGTGCGCATGGCCCTCGCGCTCGGCATCTGCATGGGCGCGGCCTTCCTCTTCCGCGGGGAACTCGCCGCCTTCATCCAGGCCCCCTTGCTGGCCGTGGATCCGGCCCGCGCGGACAACCTGCAATCGCTCGGGGTGGCCGATTCCATGACCATCTCGTTGCGTCTGGCTTTTTACGGCGGATTGATCGTTTCCTTTCCCGTCCTTCTCTATTTCCTCGCGGAGTTTGTTTTGCCGGCTCTGACCGCGAGGGAGCGCCGGGTGGTGATGGCGGCTTCCATAATCGGCTTCGGTCTCTTCCTTGCCGGGGCGGCCTTCGCCTTTTACGCCGTGCTGCCCGCCACGCTGGAGTTTTTCTTCCGCGACGCGCAAATGATGCAGTGGCGCCCGACGTGGACGGTCGGCGAATACTATGCTTTCACCACGCAATTCGTCCTGGCCTTCGGTCTGGCCTTCGAGCTGCCGGTGGTTGTGCTGGCCCTGGTCAAAGTCGGACTGCTCGACCACGCGCAGATGAAATCGACGCGGCCCTACGCGATTGTGGTCATCTTCCTGCTCGCCGCGGTCATCACCCCCACGCCGGATGTCTTCACCTTGGTCCTGATGGGCGGACCCATGGTGCTGCTCTACGAGGCGTGTATCTGGATCGCGCGGTGGATGGAAAAACGCGACGCGCTCACCACACCCGCCGCAGACCATAGCGATCGAACACCGGATCGCGACTGATGATATCCATCCCGCGCTGGCGGGCTTGAACCACTTGGATGCGGTCGAACGGATCGCCGTGCACCGGTTCGAGGTGCTCGAGCTTGAGTTTTGCCCAAGCCGACCTTGATGGTCGCTTGGCAGACCGAGGCGAGACTGACGCGGCGCTCCCAGGACTCGTGCTGCAAGATGTCCGTGGCGCGCCGCCCGAAGCCGCGTTCGCCCTCGAGGAACCCGACCCGCGCAAAGTCTGACTGGTTGGAAAATCCGGCTATTTCCCGGGGCGAATCGTCCCGTTATGCTTGCCGGGATGCGAATTGTTTCCCTTCTGCCCAGTGCGACCGAAATCGTCGCCGAGCTTGGTCTGGCCGATTCGCTGGTTGGACGCTCCCACGAATGCCAATGGCCCGAGACGGTGCGGAGCGTTCCGGTTGTCTCCGCGAGCAAGATCGATTCCGCGGCGTTGAGCGGGCGGCAGATTGACGCGGCCGTGCGCGCAGCGGTGGAAAAGGGCGAGGCGCTCTACGCGGTGGATGGCGATCTTCTGGCTTCTTTGCGGCCGGACTTCATCATCACGCAGGATTTATGCAAAGTTTGCGCCGTTTCGGGAGCGGACATCGCCGATGTCGGTGCGAAAGTGATTTCACTCGGTCCCCGCACGCTCTCCGAAGTGGCCGAGTCGGTGCGTTACCTGGGGCGTGAACTCGGCGCGGTCGATCGGGCCAATGCGACGGCAAAGAAAATGATCGAGCGCATCGAAGTCGTGCGCCAAGCCGCGCAGGGAAAGCGCCGCCCGCGCGTCTTTGTCGCGGAATGGATCGACCCGCCGTTCGCCTGCGGCCATTGGATTCCGGAAATGGTGGCGGCGGCCGGCGGCGACGAGGTCATGGGACGCGCGGGGCAACGCTCCTTCCCCACGACATGGGAAGCGGTGCGCGCCGCAAAGCCGGAGCTTGTCATTGCTGCGCCCTGCGGTTTCGACGAAGGGCGTTCTGCCCGCGAAGCCCGGTCGGTTGACGCCGGATGCCCGGTGGTTGCGGTGGATGCAGACCGCTACTTCGTGCGGCCCTCGCCTTCATTGGCGGACGGCGTGGAAGTCTTGGCGCGTATTTTCAACGAGGTGGAGGGTTGCAAGGTCGTGGGTGGCACTTCGGCCATCGGGGCGGATGCGGCTTTTCCGAAACCGCTCTAGGGTTGGGTGGCGATAATGCGCAGGAACGCGCGGCCATTAGCAGGCTGAACCGTCGCCTCGTATTGCTCATAGCCCGAGGGCACATCGCCGGGTTGCGGATCTGTCTTCGTAGCGATCTCCGTTCCCGGGAATCCTCCCGGTAGATCCGTCGAGGTTTGCACGGTAAGATCCGCGCCGATGCGTTGCCAGTAGACGACTTTGAGTTGTCCGCCGGCCGACGCAACGCTGCGCGCCCAACCGTCGCCGCGCGTCGGATCGCGACCGAGATCGAACTCCATCCGGTTGTTCAGGCCGTCGCGGTCGGCGTCGGCATCTTCGGCCGCATCGGCTGAGTCCAAATTGTAGTCTGCGATCCACGACTGGAACGCGGTGCCTTGGTTCGCGGAGACCGAAACCGTCGCCGTGGCGGTGTTGTAGTTGGCTGCGTCCGTCGGTGTGAAGATGACCTGATATTGTGCAGTGCCTGCGGTCGTCACTTTTTCGTCCGGGTTGCTCCAGGCAAACGTGCCCGGCACCGAGGCGGTGCCTCCGCTCAGCGTGGAGGCCGACAACTTTTGTCCCGCGGTGAGGGGCGAGGCAGTCGGCGGTTGCGTGATGTTCGGCGCGGCTTTGCCCACGATCACGGTGCGCGTGGCCGTGCCGACGTTTCCGGCGGTGTCGGTCCCCGAATAGGTGACGATGTAGGTTCCCGCCAGGGAGGTGTTCACGCTGCCGCTGACGGTGGCAGTGGTCGAGAGACCGCCGCTGACCGATGCTCCAAGCTCCGTGTAGCTTTGTCCGATGGTGAGGTTGACCGTTGCCTGCCCGTTGAGGGTGATGGTCGGCGGCGTTTGGTCCAGCCCGCGCAGGGAGGTAATGTAGCTGCGGTTGCTCGCAGTGTTGCCCAAGCCGAATTCCAGACTGGATGTGGTGAGTGCGGCTTTATCCTCTGTCGAGTTGTAGCCGGAGAGCGATGTAGCTGTGGCGTAGACAACAGCACGAGAGTTGTTGAGCGACTGGTCGGAGCGGATCTTTTTTCCTGTGTAGGAGCCATAGACGGTCGTGCCAGAAGCCCTGCCTGCGGCCAGAGCATGGATGCCGCCGGCAAACCCCTCGACCCCCATGGACGCGGGTTTGATCAACACCATCTCCAGATCATCGATGTCGAAACCCGCCGCTTCCTGCTTGATGAGTGTCGAGTTGCCAAGATTGACGCGAAGCACGAAGTCGGCCGGATCGGTGTCCTCCGTGCTTTGCGTTCCGGCGGAGAGAACGATCAGTGTGCCGGCTTTGACCTTCGACCAGATTTCGTGATCGGCGAAACGGAACTTTCCGCCATCGTCTGCGGTTCGGTTGGCGCTGAAATCCTTGAGGATCATGCCGCGCATGTCCACCGGCGGCCCGGGTGCCGCATCGTTCGTGCTTCCGATGACCAGAAGCTCCACCCGGTCCGGCAATCCGTTCTGGAATTTGTTCACCACCACGCTGGTGGGAATGCTGTTTTGTTCCGTGCTGCTCACCACGCGCAGGTTGTAGTTTGTCGTTGTCGTGCCGTCTTGGGTGGTAGCGGAAACGGAGAAAATGTTTGTTCCCGCGGCGCTTGGAACGACGCCCGATATGATGCCGTTGGTCTGATTAATTTGCACAGTGCCGGGGAGCCCCGATGCGCCGAAAGAAGTGGCAACAAGGGATCCGCCGATCAGGACTCTGGTCCTGAAGGAGGTGCTGGTGTAAGCGGAGCCGCTCAAGGGCGAAATGATCGGCGGTCCGACAGGGACCGTGACGGTGCCGCTTACCGCAAGGTATTTGCTCTCGGCTCCGCCGCCACTGTGCTCGATCGAACCGGTGAAAGTTCCCGCCGTGGCGGAACTCAGGCGCACGAAGATTTCCTGCGCGTTGATGTTGCCGGTTTCGTCGGGCATCAGCGTGAGCGCGGAGCCGAACGAATTGTTGTTGCTGCTAATCTGGAAGCCGGCGGGCGCAGAGATGGTGACGGGCTCGGTCAGCCCGACGCCGCTCACGTTGTAGGATTGCGTCAGCGACGGTGTGCCTGTCTTGGTGCTGAATCCGGTCAGGCTCCACGCCGAGAGATCGAGCGTCGCGGCGGCGACGTCGGTAAAGCCGTCGAGCTGGACGTATTTGGGAACGGAGTTCGCGCCCGAGTTGATGATCGCGCCGGAGTTTTCTCCCAGCGGCGCGGAAGACTTCATGCGGACGTCGATTGTGGCGTTGATCGTGCGGTCGGGCGCCGGCGCAATGGTCAACTCATCGAAGTAGCTCGCTCCGCCGTCATCGCTGACTTCGAAATTTCCCGGGGCGAGGACGGTGATTGCTTCGCCCAGATCGGAACCGGTGAGGATGTAGGTCTGGGCGGCGCTGGCCTGCCCGAAATTACCGGCGAATGTCAGCTCCGCTTGCGACACCTCGATGACGGGTGCCAGAACGATGATGGCGAGTGTTGCCGTGTCGCTGCCCGAAGCATTGCTTGCCGTGATCGAGACGCTCGAGCTTCCCGCGCTCGTCGGCGTGCCGCTGATCACGCCCGTGAGGGGATCGATGCTCAACCCTGCGGGCAGCCCGCTGGCCAGATAGGTTGTCGGGGAATTGCTCGCCGTGATCTGATAGTTGAAGTCCGCACCGACCGCCGCCGTGGCGGTGAAAGGACCGCTGATTGCTGGCGCGTTGGGATCTGGGTTCACCGTAAGTGTGAGGTTTGCTGTGCCGGTGCCGCCCGCGTTGCTCGCGCTGAGTGTGACAGCGTAACTGCCTGTTGTCGTCGGTGTGCCGCTGATCAGTCCGGTTGCGTTGTCAACGCTCAGTCCTGGAGGAAGCCCTGTTGCGTCAAAGCTGCTTGGAGAGTTGCTCGCGGTGATTTGATATTGGAACGCGGTGTTTAGCGCAGCGGAGGCGATCAAGTTACTGGTGATCGAGGGCGCCGGCTGCGGATTGATCGTGAGCGTAAGCGTGGCTGTGCCGTCGCCATTTGCATTGCTTGCGGTGAGATTCACAGTGAAGGTGCCTGGCATTGTTGGCGTGCCGCTGATCAGTCCAGTCGTGTTGTCAACGCTGAGTCCGGTGGGCAGTCCCGAGGCGCTGAAATCCGTCGGCAAGTTATCCGCCGTGATCTGGTAGCTGAATGGGCTATCCACGGTGCCTGTCGCCGTTGACCCGCTTGTTATCACAGGCTTGGGGGCCGACACGCCGCTCGTGGTGATCGTCACCTTCAGGTCGTCGATGCGCCAGTTCGCCGTCCCAGTTGTTGGTGATCCAGTGCCGTTGTAACCGTAGAGGCGAAAGGTAACCTGCGAAGCCCCGCTGAGAGATAGCCCCGTGTTGCTGTGGAACGCCCAAGTGCTGTTCGCGGCCATGGTTCCCGCGGTGATGTTTGAACTATAGTTGTCGGCCGAGCTTCTCAGGGCGTAAGCCTGTGGTCCGGTGCCGGTGCTGCGGGAGCCAAAAGAAATATCCGAGAGGTTGAAGGTCACGCCGTTTTGGGGCGTAACCGTGAATTCGAAATAGGCACTCCCGTTCGCTGTCGTGGTCAGAGTGCCAATTCGGGCTGCCGCGCCCGCGTTGTTGCCACCGCTCGCCCCCGCGTAGCCAGTGGAGGAGGAAGTCGTGGTCAAGAGAGTGGTCGTGCCATTGTTATTCCCTTGGCTGACGCTGCCGATCGAGACTCCGGTTGGCACACCGGAGGAAGGGGTCGCGGTTGCGAAATCCCATGTGGCCGTGGAAGTTTCCCCGCTACCGGGCGCGTTGATGTTGCCCGAGACGCTCACGTCTTGTTGATTAGTCACGCCGCCACCGGTGTGGGTGATGTTTCCCGACCGACTGCCGGTTGTGGCCGATGCGGCAAGCC
>JAFMJK010000170.1 GCA_017853515.1 Chthoniobacterales bacterium
CACCCGGCTACTGACCGATCCGGACGCCACGGTCGAAAAAACCGCCGGACTTTGCGGCTTCGAGTGCCCCTACCATTTCTCCCGCACCTTCAAGCGCCGCTTCGGCGTCCCTCCCGCCAGCTACCGCCGCGTCCGCCAGGTGCGCGGGTTTGTGGATCCGTAAACCCCAAAAGTCGGATTTCTTCATTAAAATGCTCCCATCGCTTCATGGCGCACGATGGGAATCTCGGCCATGAACTTGCATCCTGAGTTTTACCGACCCATATGAAGATCGAACGAATTGAAACCCACGTCTGCCACGCGCGGATGCGCAACTGGGTGTTTGTCAAAGTCATCACCGACCAACCGGGCCTCTACGGCTGGGGCGAGGCCACACTCGAATGGCACACCCGCGCGGTGGTCGGGGCGATCGAAGACATTTCCCAGCTCCTGGTCGGCGAGGATCCGCGACGCATCGAACACTTGTGGCAGATGATGTATCGCCAGCATTTCTGGCACGGCAACGGCATCATCCGCGCTACGGCGATCAGCGGCATCGACCTCGCCCTCTGGGACATTCTCGGAAAATTCCACGGCGTTCCCGTCCACCAGCTCTGGGGCGGCCCGGTGCGCGACCAGATTCGCCTATACTGCCATCTCGGCGGCGGTCGCATGGAGGATTTCTACGAAACCGATTGCTCCGACGCCAAGCGCTTCGGCGAGCTGGCGGCACAGGCGGTGGAGGAGGGGTTCACCGCCTTCAAGTCGATGGCCGTGCCGCCGACTATGCCGCTGGAGGGCAGCCGCCCGGTGCGCTACGCCGAGGCCTGCGTGGCGGCGATGCGCGACGCCGTGGGGCCGGACATCGATATCATGGTCGATTGCCATGCGAGACCCTCACCCCGCATGGGCCTGCTTTTCGCCAAGGCGCTCGAACCCTACGATCTCTACTTTTTCGAAGAGCCGTGCTGGCCGGAATCCATCGACCACATCGCCCGTATCCAGGACGCGGTGAAAACCCCCATCGCCACCGGCGAGCGGCTCGTCACGCAGCACGCCTTCCGCGAGGTGTTGGAGAAACGTGCGTGCTCGGTCTTGCAACCGGACATCACCCATTGCGGCGGGCTTTCCGAGGCGCGCCGCATCGCGGCGATGGCAGAGGCCTACCGCGTCGCCGTCGCGCCGCACAACCCGCAGGGGCCGGTGAGCACCGCCGCTTCCATCGAACTCGGTTTCGCCACCCCTTCCTATGTGATTTGCGAAAGCGTCCACAACGACGTGCCGTGGCGCGCGGACGTGGTGCAGGAGAGTTTCCAGGTCGATCCGAAAACCCGCTCCGTGCGCCCCAACTCCCTGCCCGGCCTCGGCGTCGAGCTCAACGAGAAGGAGATCGCGAAACATCCCTTCCAACAAGAACAGCTCCAACGCGTCTTCTACTCCGACGGCGCGGTGGGCGACTGGTGAAACGATCATGAAAACACAACACCCTCTCGCCGGCGTGCTGCCGGTCCTCCAACTACCCTATCATGGCGACGAGTCGATCGACTGGGCGACGCTCGCCCGCGAGATCGACTGGGCTTATGAAAACGGCGCGCAGGGCATCGTTGCTGCGATGGTCACCGAAATCCTGCGCCTCACCGATTCGGAGCGGGACGAACTCGCCCACCGCCTCGTCGGCTTCAACGCGGGCCGCGGCCCGGTGGTGATGAGCGTGGGCGACGAGAGCACGGTTCAGGCGGTGCGCCACGTCCGCCATGCGACCGCCTCCGGGGTCGATGCGCTGATGGCCATACCGCCCATCGCCACCCGCGCGTTGCTTTCCGAAAAAATCCGCTACTACGAGGCCATCATTGCGGCCACGGATTTGCCGGTGATCGTGCAGGACGCGAGCGGCTATGTCGGCGAGCCGCTGCCGGTCGGCACCCAAGCCGATCTATACCGGCGTTTCGGAGGGCGCGTGCTTTTCAAACCCGAGGCCCAGCCGCTCGGCCCCAACCTCAGCCGCCTGCGCGACGAGGGTGGCGAAGGCCTGCATGTGTTCGAAGGCAGTGGCGGCATCGCCCTGCTCGATTCCTATCAACGCGGAATTTGCGGCACGATGCCGGGCACGGAGATCGTCTGGGCGGTCCGCGCCGAGTGGGACGCCCTCGAGGCCGGTGACATCCGCCGCGCCACCGAGCTGCAAGGCCTCATCGCCCCTTTGATCTTCCTCCAGCAGGGACTCGACGGTTTCCTCAGCGTGGAAAAAGCGCTGCTGCATCGCCAAGGCGTTTTCCCGAACCGCATCGTGCGCGGCCCGGTCGGCTTCACCCTCGATACGGAAACGGAGCGCGAGGCCTACCGCCTGTTCGGCCTGCTTTGCGAAGCCTGCGGAAAGGGGCAGCCGTCATGAAACCGCTGGTCGCTATCACGGGGGGCTTGGGGGACATCGGCCGCGCGATCGGCGAGGCCTATGCCGCGAAGGGCGATCAGGTCGCCGTTTGTGATCTCGCAGACAGCGCGCCGGACGGCTTTCCGTGGCACTATTTCCCGGCGGATATCCAGGGCGAGGAATCCGTGCGCGCGTGGTTCGACGCCATGGAAAAAGAATTCGGCCGGCCGCCCTCGCTGGTTGTCGTCAACGCCGGCGTGCATTGCACCAAAGGCCATGGCGGATGCCTCGAAACCAGCTTCGCGGACTGGACTCGCAGCATCGGCGTGAATCTGACAGGTGCCTGGCTCACCGCGCGCGAGGGCGCCCTGCGTCTGCTTGCGGCAGGCGGAACCGGCGATATCCTTTTCATCGGCAGTTGGGTCGGCCAGCATCCGACCGCGAACCTCGCCGCCTACTGCGCCTCGAAGGCCGGCGTGCATTCGCTGGTGCAGTCGATGGCGCTCGAACTCGCGCCCCGCGGCATCCGCGTCAACGAGATCGCGCCGGGTTATGTGGACGCGGGGTTGAGCGGGAAGATTTTCGAGGAAAACGGCGATTTAGCCGTGCGGGTGCGCCAAGCCGTGCCCTGCCGCAAGCTGGTCACTGTCGCCGAGGTGGCGCGGGCGGCGGTATTCCTAACAGACCCGTCGAATCCGAACCTGACCGGCACAACCCTCATTCTCGACGGCGGCATCTCGCTCATGCGCGGCCCGCAAGACCTCAAATAATTCCACCCAACCCACACCTATGAAATTAATACGATTCGGAAACCCCGGACAGGAAAAACCCGGCATCATCGCGGAGGACGGAACCCGGCGCGACGTCTCGGCCTTCATCCCCGACTACACGG
Source organism: Chthoniobacterales bacterium (assembly GCA_017853515.1). Taxonomy (GTDB): domain Bacteria; phylum Verrucomicrobiota; class Verrucomicrobiia; order Chthoniobacterales; family JACTMZ01; genus JACTMZ01. The sequence goes on from JAFMJK010000170.1 coordinate 3,243, forward strand.
GGGATTTTTTCGAGAACGATGGCATCGCCCGCCTTTCAGATTGGCTCGCCTCGCAGGAAACCGCGCCGCCGGAAGTGGCACAGGCGGTGCGGCTCGGGCCGCCGGTCGCTCGCATCGGCAAGATCATCTGCATCGGCCTGAACTATGTCGATCACGCTGCCGAGGCGGGCATGGATCTGCCCGCCGAGCCTGTGCTTTTTTTCAAGGCGACCTCCGCCCTCTGCGGCCCCAATGACGGTCTGCTGCTGCCGCGCGGCGGCGAGAAAACCGATTGGGAGGTCGAGCTGGCTTTCGTGATCGGGCGCACCGCGAGATATGTCAATGAGGCCGACGCGATGGATTACGTCGCGGGCTTCTGTTTGCATAACGATTACTCCGAGCGCGCGTTCCAGCTGGAGCACTGCGGACAATGGGTGAAAGGCAAAAGCTGCGACACCTTCGCTCCCCTCGGGCCGTGGCTGGCCACGCGCGACGAGATCGCCAACCACGACCGGCTTGGCATGTGGCTCACCGTGAACGGCGCGAAAAAACAGGACAGCTCGACGGCGAACATGGCCTTCAAGGTGCCGTTTCTCGTCAGCTACATCAGTCGATTCATGACGCTCATGCCTGGCGATGTAGTTACTACGGGCACGCCGCCCGGGGTCGGCATGGGTTTCAAGCCGCCTCAATTCCTGCAGGCCGGCGATGTCGTTGAGTTGGGCATCGACGGCCTCGGCTCGCAGCGGCAGGTGGTGCGCGCCGCCGATTCAATCTAACAGAAAACGGATATGACCAACGAACGCTTCAAGGATCAGACAGCCATCATCACGGGCGGAGCCGACGGGCTCGGCCTGCACATCGCGACACGCCTTGCCAGGGAAGGCGCGCGGGTTTGGATCGTGGATCGCGATGAGGAACTCGGCGTCGCCGCCGCGAAACGGATCGGCTGCGAATTTGAACCGATGGACGTGGCGGACGAATCCTCGGTGTCCTCGGCTTTCAGAAAAATCACCGAGGCTGCCGGACGCCTCGATGTGATGGTGAACTGCGCGGGGATCGTAGGCCCGAACGGGGTAAAGATCGTCGATGTGCCTTTGTCAGGCTTCGAGCAGGTGCAGGCGGTGAACGTGCGCGGGTCGTTCCTGACGTGCCGCGAGGCGGTGCGCCACATGCTGCCGCGCGACTACGGGCGCGTGCTGCTCATCGCCTCGATCGCGGGCAAGGACGGCAACGCGGGCATGGCCTGTTACTCCACCAGCAAGGCCGGTGTGATTGGCCTCGTGAAATCCGTGGGCAAGGAATACGCGGAAACCGGCATCACCGTGAACGGCCTCGCCCCCGCCGTGATCCGCACCGCCCTGGTGGACAAGATGAATCCGGAGCAGGTCAAATACATGACCGACAAGATCCCGATGAAACGCTGCGGAACGCTCGACGAGTTGGCCTCGTTGGCCTGTTGGATCGTATCGTCCGAAGCGAGTTTCAACACTGGCTTCACCTTCGACCTCTCGGGCGGTCGCGCCGTTTA
>JAFMJK010000171.1 GCA_017853515.1 Chthoniobacterales bacterium
GTGCGTCACGACTCTTGGCAAACCAATCCGAAGAAACTACGATGCTCAGCGTCTGCCCTGTTCTCGAAAACTGTACGTGCCCGTTAGCGTGCCGTCTTGCAGTTATGGAGTCAAGTGCCTGCCCCTACAAGGAGGAATTTCGTGGCGGAGCGACGCAGAGCTGTGGTGTTGTTGAGCGGGGGATTGGACTCCGCAACTGCCCTGGGGATAGCCCGGGCGGAAGGCTTCGAAACCCATGCTCTGACCGTGTTTTATGGCCAGCGGCACGCGGCAGAGATAGAGGCTGCCCGCACAGTCGCCAAGATGCTGGGCGCTGCCCAGCACGTAGAACTGTCGCTCGACCTGCGGCGTTTCGGCGGTTCAGCACTGACAGCCGACTTCGATGTGCCTAAGGACCGTCCGGCAGACGATATGGCCCACGGTATCCCGATCACGTACGTCCCCGCCCGCAATAGCATCTTTTTGGCGATGGCTCTGGGGTGGGCAGAAGTGCTACAGGCCTTCGACATCTTCGTCGGCGTAAATGCACTCGACTACAGCGGCTATCCGGATTGCCGACCCGAGTTCATTGCCGCCTTCGAGTCGCTTGCGAATGTCGCTACTAAGGCCGGCGTCGAAGGAACCGGCCGATTTCGCATTCACGCTCCGCTGATTGACCTATCCAAAGCTGAAATCATCAAACGCGGGGCGGCGCTTGGTGTGGATTACGGCGTGACGAGTAGTTGCTACGATCCGGACCCGGAAAGCCACGCCGCCTGCGGCCGATGCGACTCGTGCCAACTCAGGGCAAGAGGGTTTGCTGAGGCTAGTGTTCCCGACCCCACGCGATACAGCCATGGCCGTTGATACTCCCCGCTACACCGTCAAGGAGATTTTTTACACACTTCAGGGAGAAGGCGCGCACGCGGGCCGCGCAGCGGTTTTCTGTCGGTTCGCCGGGTGCAATCTTTGGACTGGCCTTGAAAAGGACCGATCGCGTGCTGTGTGTCAGTTCTGCGATACGGACTTTGTTGGAACCGACGGCGACAACGGCGGCGTGTTTGAAAGTGCGGACGCCTTGGCCGCGGCCATTTGGGCCCAGTGGGCATGCGCTAACGGCGAAGGCTCAACGCCGTTCGTGGTGCTGACCGGCGGAGAGCCAATGCTGCAATTGGACGATGCTCTGATCCGCGCGGTTCATGGGCATGGCATGGAGATCGCAATCGAAACGAACGGGACGATTGCAGTTCCGGCTGCGGTTGATTGGGTGTGCGTAAGCCCGAAGGCCGGCGCCGTCCTGCGGCAAGTTACGGGAAACGAGCTCAAGGTGGTTGTGCCTCAAGAAGGGCTCGATCTCGCCGCACTCGGATCGCTCGCGTTCGATCACTTCTACGTGCAACCGATGGCGGGGCCGAGTTACGTCGCGAACTGTCGAACCGCGGTGGAGTTCTGCCTGGCCAATCCGAGGTGGCGCGTCTCAACGCAGATGCACAAACACCTGGCTATCGCCTAACCACTCACCACAAAGGAGTCCCTAATGCCGTATAGGGTCTGTAAGACGATCGAGATCGAGAATGGCCACATGCTGTCGAAGCATCCCGACAAGTGTCGGTTTCCGCATGGCCACACCCGCCGCGTCGAAATCGTGCTCGAGGCCGATGACTTAGACGACAATGGCATGGTGTGCGACTTCAAGATTGTGAAAACCGCGATCGGCGAGTACCTCGACCGTTTTGATCACGCACTGTGCATGAATACGGATGACGCAATGTATGAGTCGCTAAAAAAGGTCTATGGCGAACGTGTTATCGGATTTCCGCATACTGAACCAACTACAGAGGTATTGGCCCAGACTTTTTTCGCTGAATGCGCGAACGCACTCGCGGAATACGCGGATGCGCCTGCGACACGATATGCGTTACGTGAGAAGGTGCGCGTACTTCGCGTACGGGTGTGGGAGACAAGTAGTTCTTGGGCGGAATACTCGCCCAGTTGAAAGGTCGTGCAAATGACCGCTAACGAAGCGATTGACCGGTTTGGCGTACTACTGGATTCTTTTTTCCCGGCGGAAGGGCGTGGGCCTTCTTGGGCGCAGTATCCGTACACCGAAGACGTAGATGCCGCGGTTGCTGATCTTATGCGGGCGGGCGTGTCGTTTGAGCAACTGCAGACCTATGTGGATTTGTCCTGGAACATCGCTACGCCGGCCCGCTTATCCTCATCGGACCGTTCATCTCTGATGCAGTTACTTGACGCCATCGGCCATAAACTTGCCGGCGACTAGGAAGAACTGGTCCATCGCCGGGGAAGGGTTGGCTACAAACCAGGCTCAAAGGAGTCGCTTGCGCCCTTGGTACCATCTGCGGCCGAAATGGTGCCTTACAGGGTTTTGGTCTCCTGAATCTCGTGATAAACGGCAATGTGGGTTACATGGTCGCTATCCGAATGCTGAAATTGCTCCATGGTCTCTCCGATTCGATAGGACTTGGATTTGAAGACGAACTTTTCGTTTGCGAGGGAAGCAAGCGATTCTTTGGGGCAAGAATAGACTGCTAGGCCAGCGCCTTCATCAGAGCCACCAGGGTGCAGTTGAACCCAAGTACGTTTGACCTGTACCTCATTCCGAACGGGCGACAATTCGCCGCGGCTGGCTTCGTCGACAATCCTCATAGCCTCTCGCAGCACCGCAAAGCACAAGTCCTTTGCGTTCAGGTGCGTCGAAACTCGTTGCATCAAATACCTGTTCGCGGCATCTGCCAGACGTCCGTAGAACGCATCCTTGTTTTGATAGTCCACAAAATCGCGACATGCCGTTTGCAGCGAGTGGATTAACCAGCTCAACTCCACCACGTAAGGTGAAACAACGTACGTGTCAGTTGAACGGGTCGGAGTGGGCAGTCGTTCACAAATGACCGTTCCCGCCCCGGCCCACGGTTCCTCTTTCCACCTCCGTGCCGCGTTTTTATCCAGCAACCACTTCTCGCCGTCCACGAGGTCTTCGATATCGCGGACCAAATCTCTTATTCCGCTGTACTTGGCATGTCGCGATTGCTTTGCCATATATTCCTCCGCGGCTCCATGCGGGTATCGTCTAATGGTTTAGTTAGGGGCGCCATCCGATTCACAGGCATCTTGACAGTCCCTAATGGCGGATGGCGCGTTGCTCGTACACATTAGCGACGACGTAAGTATCGTTCACGCGAACAGGGATCAGGTGCCGCACGTAGTCCTTTCCCTCGAAGCGGTCCAGCGATTTCCAGTATTGCCCGAGTCGGGCAGATGTGAGCAACTTGGCGTTAACTGCCGGCCCACTCGGGCTATATCTGAAAATCGGCAATCCGTTTATCTCAGCTAGTTCGCCGTTCAGTATGCACGACTCCCACTTACCGTCGCATGCTTCCAGCATCTGCGAGTTTGGGCCGCCGGGCTGAAGCGTGCCGTAAGTCGCAAGTCTGTGGCTGGGGCGGTCAAGCAGTACGTCGAGAATAAGTTTCTGCACGGGCAAAGCGATCGCGGAAACCAGTCGGTCCCGCTCTGCTTTCTGGATATCTGGGCCATAAGGAGTCTTTTCTCCATGAGCAATATTAGAGCGGATCACGTAAAGTAGTTCCGCTAATCGTTTAAGAGTCCGGTCGACTGCCTCCTCGGAACGATCCGTCATTAGGTCATTGAATGCGATTTGTGATTTCCGGTGCTCTTCGGTCGCATCGCGTCTCAGGGAGTCGGTGATTTCCTGCCCCGGTATGTACCCTCCTTTTTTCAGTGCGTCATGATTCATGACCGGAGGAGTTAGCGTGATGAGATCCCGTACCGCTGCATCGTCGATAATAGATGTCTTTGATTCGCTATGCATTGCCTTCAGTGTTGCCGTAAACGAGGAGATGTCTCCTCGCTTGAGTTCCGCAACATAGTAATTAAACGCGTTCCAATACTTATTCAGTGCACGGAAATATGAGTCGCAGATCTGCGTTTCGGGGGCCCACTCACTGCTGTCTAGTGCGTCGTTGCAGTGCGCGAGCATTCCATCAAGATGCCCACGTAGCTTGGCGTCGTGCCACCAGTGCATAAATTGTTCTCGCTCTTGACGTGAAGGTTGTTTAATCAGGGTTTCTGGTCATTGCGGCAGCCTATGCCTCCGCCACGCCCATGCCTGTCAGGTAGTCGTAGATCCCCTCGTAGAAGTCTGGCCTCCGCGTCCGGTCCCGCTTCGCCCCCGGCGGCACGAAGATCACCATCCCCTGCCGGGCCCGCGTGAGCAACACGCGGTAGGCGTTCTTCAGATACTGCCGCCGCTCGGGCTTCTTCACGTCGGTCCACTTCGCCCCGCGAAAACTGTGATAGCTCCAGTCGCTCCCACGCCAGCGGAGGTCGGCGTCCCACGTGACGATCGTCCAGTCGAGCTCCAGCCCCTGCACCTGAAACTCCGTCGCCGCGTCTTCCAGATACAGCGATGAGCGGGTGTCGCGCGGCGGGCTCAAAAACCAGTGCACCGGGTCGATGTTCACCCGGATGTCGATCGCGTGGGGCTTGAGCCGCTGGGCGGAAGAGGAGGCCACGAGGCCGGCCCGCTCCGTGCCCCGCCGCTGCCGGCGGATCCACCGCCGCGCCGCCCGCATGCTCCGCGTGAGCACGATGGGATAGTGGTCGCGAAACTCCGCGAAGAGCTCGCGGCCGAGCTCCGCCTCGCCGTCGAGGAGGGCCTTCACGAAGCGGGAGAGGTGTTCCGCGCGGAAGGAACGCATCGAGGTGGCCAGGTG
>JAFMJK010000172.1 GCA_017853515.1 Chthoniobacterales bacterium
ATCTTATCGAGGATGTTTTGCGCCGCTTTCTCGAATTGCGCGGCATCGCGCTCGAAGAAACCGCCGCCTCCTGAGGCATTCAGATTTTCCGGCGCAGGATCGCCACGGGTCCGCCCTTGGTCTCGGCATCTGCGAAGTGCGAAAAACCATGTTGGCGGAAAATGTTTTCCGCCGATTCGGTGAAGACGTGCAGGAATTCGACACCGTTGCTCCTTGCCAACTCGAGCGCGGCCGCAACCAAACGGCTCCCGTGCCCGCGCCCGCGCTGACCCGGCATCACGTAGAGACTGGCCAACCACGGATTCAGATCCGTGCGCGCCTCACAGTCGTTGTCGACGACGCTCACCGATCCGACCAGCCGTCCGCCTTCGTGCAGAACCAGCGTGGCGGGCAGGGTTCCATCCGTCTTTTGCGCGCCGAATTCCTCGAGAGCCTTCTTTTCGTCCCATTCGCGATAGAGATGCTGCCACTCCAGCGCATGGAGCCGCGCCAACTCGGCAGCCTCAGGGGAGTTGCCCTCGAGAAAATCCAGCGACAACCGGCTCAAGCGGCTCCGGGGATAGCGCTGACCAGCACAGAGCAACTGCCGTTTCCCTCAGGCGAAGTCACCGCTGTGCCTCCCGCCGTAAGCAGATAAAAGTCGCCGGCTCGGAAAGTCTCGTTCCCGCAGCACGCCAGGCCCTGCACGACCGTGACGATGGCGAAGTCGCCGAGCGATTGCAGCAAGGTGGGGCCGTCGATCTTTCGCTTCTCGACGCGGAAATGCTCGCACTCGGCCAACACACCCGATTCGGCATGGTTCAGCGGGGGCGCGAAATCGTCGAAATCCGTGGAGACCATCGACTGCTCCACGTGCAGCTCGCGCGGTTTTCCATCCAGTCCGACCCTGTTCCAATCGAACACCCGGTAAGTCGTGTCGCTGTTCTGCTGGATTTCGACGATGAGGTTGCCTTCGCCGATCGCGTGGAGACGGCCGCTCGGGATGAAAATGCTGTCACCCTCTTGCGTGGGCAGGATGTGCAGTTTGCTCTCCACCGTGCCGTCCGCCAGCGCCGCGGCGAACGTTTCGCGCGTCGTGCCGGGGGCCAGACCCGCGTAGATGCGGCTGCCCGGATCGCAGGCCAGGAAATACCACATCTCGGTCTTCGGCTCGCCGCCGAGTTGCGGGGCAATGGCCGCGGGCGGATGCACCTGCACGGACAAGCGGTCGCGCGCGTCGAGCAATTTGCAGAGCAGGGGAAAGCGCGGACCGGCCTTCGCGTGGCGGGCCCCGAAGATTTCCGCGCGATGGTTTGTCCACAAATCATGCAGCGTCTTTCCTTTGAGAGGTCCGGCGGCCACCACGCTTTGGGCCTCCTCGCGATCGACGATTTCCCAAGCTTCGCCGATCGGTTGCGTGCCCGGCAGGTCGCGACCCAACCGGTTGGCCAACTCGTGCCCGCCCCAGACGCGTTCCATGTAGATCGGAGTGAAACGGATTGCATCCATCGCTGGAGATTGTAGCGGCGGTCCATGACCGCCGGAACCTTTCATTTCCGCGCCGTGTAAATGCTGACGATCCCCGCGGCGAGCGGCCTCGCATCGGCGGAGGCGAATCCGTGGCCGCGGATGAGCGAGCACATCGCTTCGCCCGAGGGAAACGTCTCGATCGATTCGCCCAGATATTCGTAGCCCGCCCGGTTGCCCGTGACCGTAGCGGCCACGAACGGCAGGATTTTGTGCAGGTATAAGCGGTAAAGCGCGGCGAGCGGCGCACGCGGCATGGAGAAGTCGAGGACGAGCAAATGGCCGCCCGGCGCCAAAACGCGCGCCATTTCGCGCAGCGCCGCCGGCCACGATTCCATGTTGCGCAGCCCGAAAGCCACCGTCACGGCATCGAACGAGCCGTCGGCGAAAGGAAGCCGCGTTCCATCTGCCACGACGAGCGGATGCAGGCCTTTGCGAGCCGCTTCCAGCAGCATGGGGAGACAAAAGTCCGCCCCGACGATGCGCGACTGCGGCATCGCCTTTTGCATGGCCAGCGCGAGATCGCCGCTTCCGGTGGCCAGATCGAGCACGGTGCGCGGTTGCCATTTCCCGACGATGCGCACGGCGCGCGCGCGCCAGAGGAAATCCAGTCCCCCGGACAGCAAATGGTTGGCCAGATCATAGCGACCGGCGATGGCGGCGAATATGCCGCGGACCTTGGCGGGATCTTGCATGGAAGAAATGCTCACGAGAGGACTCGAACCTCCACGGGTCACCCCATGCGCTTCTGAGACGCACGCGTCTGCCAGTTCCGCCACGTGAGCAGCAGGAACCGGATAAAATGCACCCCGTCGCCCCCGTTGTCCAACGGGAAAAAAACCGCCGCGCGCCGCAGGGGTTGCGCCCCGTGCCGCCATGCTTTTAGCTAGGCCCATCGCCCTGCATCATTACATCAGCGCCGCCCAAGGATACCTGGAACTGGGCATGACGGACGAGGCTCTCGCCGAACTCGAGCGCGTGCCCGCGGAGGAACGCACCCACGAGGATGTCGCGCAGTTGCGTGTCTACATTCTCATGCGCGCGCGGCGTTGGAACGACGCCCTCGCGGCTTGCGAGGCTTTGCGTGAGGGTCGCCCGGACCTGAGCCTCGGTTTCATCCACGGTGCGTTCTGTCTGCACGAACTCGGGCGCACCGCCGAAGCGATGGCGCTGTTGCAGGAAGGCCCGGCCTCGCTCCTCCGCGAACCGGTTTATTTTTACAACCTCGGCTGTTACCACGCGGTGCTCGGCAATCAGGAAGAAGCGCAGAACTGCATTCAGACGAGCTTCAACATGGACGAGAAATTCCGCGAGATCGCGCGCTACGATCCCGACTTGGAAGGTGTCATCGGCAACCTTGCATGATCCGTCTCGACGAAGCCGCCGTCATGCGGGTGAGGGCGGCCTTCGAGGACAACTTTGCCCGCGGGGAGGAAATCGGTGCGGAGGTCTGTGTCTGGCAGGACGAGCGCGAGGTCCTGCGCTTCGGCGGCGGATGGCGTGATGCCGGTCAGACGGCGCCGTGGACCGCGGACACGCTGGTCTTTTGCTGGTCGGCGACCAAAGGACCGGCGGCGGCGTGCGCTTTGCACGCTTTGCAAGAAGCGGATATCGACCTCGCGACGCCGGTGGCTTCGGTCTGGCCCGAGTTTGCCTTGCAAGGAAAGGACCGCATCAGTTTTTCCGGGTTGCTCGCGCACCGCGCCGGCTTGGCGGTGCTCGAGCAAACCGGCCTCGATGTTGCCGATCTCGAAGGCGTGGCCGCCGCGCTGGCCGCGCAGGCGCCGGGTTGGGAGCCGGGGACAGCGCATGGCTACGCGCCGCGCACGTTCGGCTATTTGCTCGATGCCATTGTGCGCCGCACCGCCGGTATGCCGCTCGGAGACTACTGGCGTAAAACTTTCGGCGATCCGCTTGCCCTGCAATTTTGGATCGGCCTTCCCGGCGAACTTCATTCCTTTGTCGCCCGCATGCATGCCGCACGGATCGAAGACCTCAAGGAACCGGGACCTTTCGAACACGCCTTGGCCGACAAATCGTCCCTGACGGCGCGTTCCTTCGTCCAGCCTGCCGGTATCCCCGGCGCGGCCGCGACCAACCGGCCCGAAATTTGGAGCGCTTCGCTGCCCTCCTTCGGCGGCATCGGCAACGCGCGTTCGCTCGCCCGATTTTACGACCGGCTTGCGGCCGGGGAATTTTTCCGCGGTTCGTGGAGTGAAGCGCTCACCCAGCGCGTGAGCAACGGCCCCGACCTTGTCCTGCGCCAACCGACCGCATTCTCCGCCGGATTCATGATGGATCCGCTCGACGGCTCGGGGGCAAAGCTGCGCGCCACCTTCGGTCCGTCGCTCACCGCCTTCGGTCATCCCGGTGCCGGAGGCAGTCTCGCCTTTGCCGACCCCGAAAACCGGATCGGCTTTGCCTACGTGATGAACCGAATGGAAAATGGGGTCCTGCGTGAAACCCGCCCGGCCCGGCTCGTCAAAGCGCTTTATGGAGTTGAGGGCTGAAAGATGAGGGTTGAGAGTTTGCGGCTATGATTGCCAAAACCGAAGCTTTCGAAGTCCGCACGCGCGGACGCGGCAGTTACGAGATCACCGATGAAGTCGCTCGCATGTTGAAAGCGTCCGGGCTCAAGGAAGGCATCGTCACGGTGTTCATCCGCCATACCAGCGCGAGTCTGGTCATCTATGAAAACGCCGATCCCTCGGCGCGCGAGGATTTGCATGAATTCCTCGATCGCATCGCGCCCGATGGCGAAGCTTGGCATGTCCATACGGCGGAAGGACCGGACGACACGGCGAGTCACTTGCGCATGACCGTGACCCGCACCAGCGAGACAATTCCCGTGACCCGCGGGCGTATGGCCCTTGGAACGTGGCAGGGGATTTTTCTCCTCGAACACCGCCACGTCCCGCACCGGCGGGAGATTGTCGTTTCCTTGGTCGGTAATTAGGGAAACTCTCATAGCCAATTGTAGCGGCGGTCTATGACCGCCGGTGCCACGGCTGCATGGAGTTTCCGGCGGTCGCAGACCGCCGCTACACCTCGGAGGAAATTGTCCTCATGCTCCGGGTCCGAGCCGGGCGAATAACGAGCAAGAGCCGATATGGGATACCGCGTTGCCACGCTCTCTGCGGTTCACTTTTTCAAAGCCTGATTGAGGCCGTCGACGGACCGGAT